>NZ_BAAAPK010000002.1 GCF_039531105.1 Microbacterium lacus | reverse complement strand
ACCCGTCGCACTTCGTCTGGCAGCAGCTGGACTACGTCGCGTTCGTCCTGGATTTCGCCGAGCACATCTTCCACGTGCACGTGAAGGAGTCGATCACGAACCTCGACGGCCGCAACGGTGTGCTGGGTTCGCACCGGCCATGGGCCGACCCGCGGCGCGGCTGGACCTTCGTCTCGACCGGTCACGGCGCGGTGCGCTGGGAGCCGCTCTTCCGCGCGCTCAACGCGATCGGCTACGACGGGCCGACGTCGGTCGAGTGGGAGGACGCCGGGATGGACCGCCTGATCGGCGCGCCCGAGGCCCTCGCGTTCGTCCGCAAGCTCGCCGAGATCACGCCGCCTGCCGCCGCGTTCGACGCCGCGTTCTCCACGAAGTGACCCCGTGACGGGAGAGATCGCAATCGGGATCCTCGGCGCCGCCGGCATCTCCGAGCGCGCGATCGTGGAACCGGCGCGCGAGCTCGACGGCGTCCGCGTCGTGGCGGTCGGCGCGCGCGACCCGCAGCGCGCCCGCGAGGCCGCCGACCTGCTCGGTGTGCCCGAGTCCGGCGACTACGCTGCCGTGCTCGCGAACCCCGACGTCGACCTGGTCTACATCCCGCTCCCGTCGACCGTGCAGGCACAGTGGGCGGTGCGCGCGCTGCAGGCCGGCAAGCACGTGCTGTGCGAGAAGCCGCTTTCGGCCAATGCCACGACCGCGGCGCAGATCGTCGATGCGGCGGATGCCGCCGGCCGGCGTGCCTTCGTGGGATTCCACTACCGCCTGCACGGGTTCAGCCGGCGGCTGCTCGAGGTCCTCCGATCGGGGATGCTGGGCGCGGTACGCAGCGTCGCGTTCGACTTCAGCATCCCCCACTTCGTCGTGCAGCCCGGGAACATCCGCCTCGATGCCGACCTGGGCGGCGGGTCGTTCATGGACGTCGGCTGCTACGCCGTCGACCTGATGCGCGCCGCATGGGGCGAGCCCACGGTGGTCTCGGCCGAGGCGGTGCTGTCGGACGGCGATCCGCGTGTGGACCTGCAGACGGATGCCGTGCTGGAGCTCCCGGGCGGCATCCCGGCCCTGGTCCGCTCGTCGTTCATCGGCGATGACAAGGGCAGCATGTCGCTGCGGGTCGAGGGTTCGGTGGCGACGCTGGTGGCCACGAGCGTGATCGTCCCGCAGTGGGGCGCCGAGCTGCGCGTCACCGCCGGCGACGACGTGCTCGAGTCCGAGAAGGCCGTCGAGGGCGAGAACAGCTATGCCCGGCAGCTCGAGCACGTGGTCGCTGCGTTGCGCTCGGGTGAGGCGAGCGAACTCGATGCTTCGCTCGGCGTCGGCACGATGCGCGTGGTCGACGAGGTCTACCGTGCCGCGGGCCTGCAGCCGCGCTGAGCCCCCGCGCGTCGGCACCGAGTGCACGACCTCGTGCCGAGTGCACGGCCTGTCCGCCTAGCGGACCCGTGTACTCGGCGCGAAGCCGTGCGCTCGGCAGCGAAGAGCGGAGCTCAGCCCTCGCGGTTGTAATACGGCCAGGGGAGGAAGCGGCGCTCGCCGCGGCGATCCGGGCCCGTGAGCGTGACCTCCCCGGTCGCGGCCCACTCGACCCCGCGCGGGAACATGCGGATGAACTCGATCCGACGGAACGTGTCGATGTCGTGCCCGATCGTGATCGTGAACGACCGGCCCGCGCCGTACTCGTTGATCCACGCGATGGGCTGGTCGGTGTTCATGCCGTTGAGCTCCGCGATGCCGCCCTCGGGGATCACGACCGGGTAGTGCGACATCGGCCAGACCGGTGCATTCTGATACGCCTCGATGTCATCGAACGTCGTGAGCAGCACCTGCGCGCCCTCGTAGAGATCGACGCCCGTGAGGATGTCGTCGCCGGTGACCGTCCACGTGGCGTTGATGCCTTCCGTGATCGGATGCCGCGGCTCGGCGGTCGTGAGCAGGGCCTCGCCCCAGGGCCGTGGTCGCAGGCCCGTCTCGTATGCGCTCAGCTTCGCGCCGCGCATGATGTTGTACTCCTCCGGATAGCCCCACCGGTCCTCCTGCGCGGCCGACCCGTGGAACCACACGATGCCCTTGCCGTCGTCGTGGACGAAGCGCAGTATCGCGGCATCCGTCTCGGCGCCGAACCCGACGGCTTCGTCGAAGAAGCCGTCCCTGCCCTCGAAGACGACGATCAGCACGTCGTACTTGTCGATGATCTCCGCGCCGAGCCCGCGGGGGTCCTCCACGACCCGGACCCTGAACCGGCCGGTGTCCTCGAGCAGCGTGGTGATCCACTGGTTGTGCAGTCGGAAACTCCGCTGCGCATTGTCG
The DNA here is from genome assembly GCF_039531105.1 of Microbacterium lacus. NCBI lineage: Bacteria > Bacillati > Actinomycetota > Actinomycetes > Micrococcales > Microbacteriaceae > Microbacterium > Microbacterium lacus. The sequence goes on along the minus strand of NZ_BAAAPK010000002.1, from coordinate 162,139 downwards.
TGCTCGATCGTCATGTGCCCGGACAGGATCAGGACGTTCAGGATGTCGGTCATCAGGGCTCTCCGATCAGCGCCCGGCGGGCGAGCGCGAGGTGGTCGCGGGTCATCGTCATCGCGTCGTCATCGAGCCACTCGTGGCCGCCCCACTCGCTGCAGAGGGTCCCCGCGAAGTCCGTTTCCCGCAGCAGTGCGCCGAGGTCGCGGATCGGCGCACTCACGCGGCCGTCGGCATCGTCGAGGTCCCAGAACTTGAGGTGGAACGCCCCCACCCAGGGCAGCACGTCGGCGATCGCCGACGCGTCCGAGCGCCCGAAGCGCACGAGGAGGTCCATGTAGAGGGTGTGGACGGATGCCGGCACCCCGCCGGACCGGAGCAGCCCGACGATCGCGCCCACGGTGGCCGGGTCGCGCCACTCGTCGCGCAGCACCCGGATCAGGTCGGCGGGCACGCCGCCGGCCTCGAGCTGCGCGAGGTAGCTCTCGGGAACGGCGGGCATGAGCATGGAGATGTCGACGAGGAGACGCACGTGCGGGTCGTCGAGCCCGACGATCCGCTCGATCGCCTCGCCCGCCTGCGGGGAGCCGGGCGTCTGCGAGCCCTGGACCTCCTCGAACAGCGCGAGGCCGGTCTCGTGCAGGCGGGGCAGGACGCGCTCGATGAGCTCGGGCCCCGCCTGACCGATCGGCAGGCGCAGCCCGCGCGCTCCGAGCTGGTGCGCGATCTCGATCTGCGGCGCGAGGAAGGCGTATCGCTCCTCGACGGTGCGGCGTCGTCCGTCCGGCGTCCAGTCGTCGATACTCGCGCCGAGGATGCTGACGCGCCCGCCGGCGGCGTCCAAGCGCGAGCGCAGGTCGTCGGCGTCGGCCTCGCACCTGCCCGGGAACGAGCGCCACAGCTGCCCCGGCTCCGCCTCGATCTCGCGGGCGACACCCTCCTCCACCAGGCCGACCGCGAGGTCCACGGCGGTCCTGTCGGCGGCGATCATCTCGGGTGTGAGATTGAAGGCGCTCGCGCTCAGCACCCAGCCGGCGGGGAGCTCATCGGACTCCGCGGAAGCGGCATCCGCTCGCCCGACGTGCGCGGCCGGCACGTGCGGCGCATCGAGAGTCAGGTGCGCCGTGGCATGGAAGGGCAGCGTGAGCGGTCCGTCGGGGCCGACCTGCAGGTAGGGGATGCGCAGCGAGAAATCGACGGACACCTCGTGCGGGCCGGGATCGAGGGCGCGCCCCCACTCCAGCGCGACCCGGTCCTGCGGGAACCACCATCCGTCGAGATCCGCGAGCTCGGCCGGTACCATGGCCCGGCCGTCGACCACGACGCGCAGGTCCCCGACGGGGACGCCGTCGACGCTCACCATCGGCCCCACGAGCGAGGCGAGCGGGAGCGAGCGGATCCACGGCAGGCTCACGCGCAGCACCGATCCGGCGGCGCTCGAAGCGAGTGCGTCGTCACGCAACGGCGAAAGCGTCATGGGCACGTCCTCGTGTCGAAGACCGCGTCGAGCGCGGCTTAAGACGAGAACCTACACGCTTTTGTCGGTATTCGTAAGAAGAATCAGGATGCCGGAATCACACGGTCGATGGACGGCTTGCCGTCGGCGAACCACCGCGGGAAGGTCACGTCGAACAGCTGCTCGCGGAGCATCTCGGCACCGCCGCGCAACGGCTCCTTCTCATCGCCGACGGAGCGGACCGTGGAAAGGTCGCGCGTCGCGAGGGGGAGGGAGAGCTCGTAGATTCGCTGCCGGACTTCCGCCAGGAAGATCTCGCCCGCGGACGACACGGCGCCGCCGACGACGATCACGCCGGGATTGAACATGTTGACCAGCCCCGCGATCGACTCCCCGATGAGCCGCGCGGAGCGCTGCACGAGCGAGATCGCGAGGGCATCGCCGTCCATCGCCGCGAGGGCGATCGACTCGGGGGTGACCGCACCGCCCTCTTCGACGTGTCGCGCGAGGTACCCGCCCGCGCCGTCCGCGAGGGCGGCTTCGGCATCGCGGACGAGTGCCCAGCCCCCGGCCTCGGCCTCGAGGCACCCCGTCTTGCCGCAACGGCACTGGGCCTCCGAATCGCGCACCCGCACGTGGCCGATGTCGCCCGCAGCGCCGTTCGCGCCGCGGTGGATGCGTCCATGCGAGAGGAGTCCGGCGCCGATGCCGGTGCCGATCTTGCAGAAGATGAGGTCCACGGCGTCGTCCTGGCGTCGCGCGCGCTCGCTGAGGGCGAGCAGATTCACGTCGTTGTCGACCCACACCGGCGCATCGAAGCGCTGCTCGAAGCGGCGACGGACGTCGAATCCGTTCCAGCCCGGCATGATCGGCGGCGCGACGGGGCGGCCGGAGGCGAAGTCCACGGGTCCTGGCACGCCCACCGCGACCGCCCAGACCTCGACCTCGGGCTGGCGGGCCAGGATCTCGTCGATCATCTCGAGTGCGGTGTCGAGAGTCTCGGCCGGGCCGCGGGAGATGTCCCAGTGCCGGTGGACCTGATCGATGATGTCGCCGTCGAGCGCGGCGATGCCGACGCGGAGGTGCATGGCGCCGAGTGCGCAGATCACGAGGCGACCGCGGTCGGAGCGGAACCGCAGGGTACGCGGGGCGCGGCCACCCGACGAGGGGCCGAACTCGCCGTCCTCGAGGTAGCCCATCTCGATCGCCTGATCGATGCGCTGTGCGACGACGCCCCGTCCGAGGCCGGTGAGTCGACCGATTTCCGGGCGAGTGGTCGCCTCGCCGGTGCGCACGAGGTTCACGATGCGCAACAGGCTCGTCACCTCGTCGGTCTGAGCGCCGAATCGCAGTGTGGAGTCTCTGGCCATGGTTGATTCTCACACAACATAGGCCCGATGTACGCAGTTCCGGCTGCCCCAAATGGGTCAATGAGTCATACTTAGGCCCACACGCGACGAAAGTTCATGTTCGCGGCCGTGAGAACGAGGAGATGGCGGATGGTCTACGGAGTGGGCATCGTGGGTGCCGGCCCGGGAGTGGCGGCGCTGCACCTGCCGACGGCCGCTCGCCTCGGCGAAGAGTTCGCCGTGGTGCACATCTCCGACGGCGGTAGCGGGCGTGCTGCCGCGCTGGCCGCCCGCGTCGGCGCCCGCCACTCGTCGGGTGTCGACGAGCTGCTCGCCGATCCGCGGGTCGACGTCGTCGCGATCTGCTCACCGCCGGAGCAGCACGCCGAGCAGATCCTCGCCGCCGTGCAGGCGGGTGTGCGCGGCATCCTGTGCGAGAAGCCGCTCGCGATGACCACAGCGGACGCGGAGAACGTCATCGACGCGTGCCGCGGGGCGGGTGTCGCCCTCATCGTCGGCACGAACCACCTGTTCGACGATGCGTGGGGACGCACGAAACACCATCTCGTCGCGGTCGGCGGGCCGGTGCAGACCGTATCGGTGTCGATGTCCCTCGCGCCGAACGGCAGATACCACGCCGACGTCACCGACGACCCGCCCGTCCTGGCTCAGCGCGGAGGAGCGCCCGACCTGCAGGACCCGGCCGTCGCGGCGCAGATCGTCCGCCGGCTCATGATCGGCCTCGCGATCCACGACCTGCCGCTCCTGCGCGACCTGGCGCCCGGCTTCCCCGTTGACGGCGAGGTGGTCTACGCTCGCGCGATCGCACCGATCGGCCTGTGCGTCGGCTATCGCTCCGGCGGAGTGCTCGTTCATCTCGCCGCGGTGATGCACCAGGACGGCGCGGACACCCTCTGGCGGCTGGGCATCTCGACATCCGAGGACCGCGTCGAAGTGGACTTCCCCCCGCCGTTCGTGCACGCCGGCAGCGCAGCGGTGCGTGTGCGGGCGGCGAACGGCCGGTGGACGACGTACACCCGCACCGAGCAGGACGGCTATCTCCAGGAGTGGCGGGCGCTCGCCGACCTCCTGGATTCGGGCGAGGCGATCGAGTACGAGGAGATCCTCGACGACGCGCGCTACGCGATCGCGCTGGCGGATGCCGCGGCCGAGCTGGTCCGCGAAGGTGGTGCGCGATGAGCGCGGCGGTGTTCACCCGGGAGCCGGCCTTCCTCGCCGCGGTCGCCGAACTCCCGATCGCCGCCCGAGTGGCGGACGGAGCCCACGACGCGGTCGCCGTCCTCGGCGGCGAACGCGTCGTCGAGCAGGCGCTGCGCGCACAGGATGACGGCGCGGTGGCGCTCGTCGTCTCGGATGCCGTCTCGCTGCGGACCGCCGACTTCGAGGCACTGCACGCGGGGGTGCGGATCCCCCTTGTGATCGCCCGGCGACGGGTGCGCCCGGACGTCGCGAACGGCCTCGGCGCGGCATCCGACGCGGTTCGCGCCGTCGTCGTCGAGGCGTCCGCGACGGCGGCCGAGCGCATCGGGACCACGCGCGACGCCGTCGCCTGGGCCCGGCTGCTCGCGAGGGGAGACCTGCGGTCCGTCGCGGTGGAGGCCACGCCCACGGCTTCGCTCGCGCTGTTCGAACGGGCAACGGTACCGGTGACGGTCCTGGTGTCCGTCGCGCGGACCGGAGCGTCCGTGATCCGGGCCCACACGCTCGGCCATGAGCGCGCCGAGGTCACGATCGACGACGGGGCCCTCGTGCAGCGCGTGGAGCAGACGACCGGCGAGGGAACGACGATCGCGCCGCACCGCTTCGAAACGCTCCACCGCCTCACACTCCGCCGTGCGCTCGCCGCCGCCGCCGACCAGACGCAGCCGACGGATCTCGCCGATGCCCTCCACGACGCCCGGTTCGCCGACGCGCTCGCGGCGGCGGAATCGGCAGAACCGCGGCGCCATAAACGATCCTGATGATCGCGATAGGCGAGAGGGGATTCCCGCATATGCCGATCTCAGACGAAAGTTGTGTGTGGGCGTTCGTGCCCTGATCACCCAGAGAGAGCACAGCCGATGACGTCTTCCGGACCCGCCGCCCCCTACGCCCTCGCCCGCTTCCGCGACGGCGACGACGTGGCACTCGGGGTGGTCGCCGGCGACCGCATCCGCCGGGTGAGCGCGGACGAACTCGGCGCCCCGAACCTGAACGCGTTCCTCGCGGCCGGCTCGTGGGACACGGTCGCCGCGCTCGCCGCGAAGGCGGACGGGTGGACGCCGCTCGCCGATGTCACCCTGACCGCCCCGGTGCAGCCCCGGCAGGTGCTGCAGACCGGCGCGAACTACCGGCAGCACGTGATCGAGCTCGTCGCCGCCGGCCTCACGAACAACACCGACCGCACCCCGGAGGAGGCGCGTGCGTTCGCGGCGACCATGATGGACGACCGCGCCGCGAACGGAGAGCCGTACTTCTTCATCGGGCTGCCGGCCGCCGTCGTCGGTGACGACGTTCCGCTGGAGCTCCCCGCGTACAGCGAGGTGCACGACTGGGAGCTCGAACTCGCCGTCGTGATCGGGCGGGAAGCCTTCCGGGTGTCACGCGAAGAGGCGATGGATCACGTCGCCGGCTACACGATCGTGAACGACATCACGACGCGCGACCTGGTGTTCCGCAAGGACATGAAGGAGATCGGCACCGACTGGTACTCGTCCAAGAACGCGCCGGGGTTCCTTCCCACCGGACCCTTCCTGGTCCCCGCCGCGTTCGTCGATGCCGCGGACGCGCACGTGCTCCTCGAGCTCAACGGGCAGCCCATGCAGGACGCGTCCACGGACGACCTGCTCTTCGACATCCCGGCGCTCATCTCGGGCGCCTCGCAGATCTCGCCCCTCCTGCCGGGCGACCTCCTCCTGACCGGAAGCCCGGCGGGCAACGGCCAGCACTGGAAGCGCTTCCTGCGGGACGGCGACGTCATGACGGGGACGATCGCGAACCTCGGCACGCAGGTCGTCCGCTGCGTGGGGGCGTCATGACCACCCCGTCCGAGAACCCGGTCGATCTCGACCGCCAGGGTCCCGAAGCCGAGATCGCCGCGCGCGCCGAGGCGTTCCGCAACTGGGGCCGGTGGGGCCAAGATGACGTCCTCGGGACGCTGAATCACATCACCCCTGCGCACCGCGTCGCCGCGGCCGCGCTCGTGCGGGAAGGACGCGTCATCTCCCTCGCGCAGTCCTTTGACACGAACGGCCCGCAGAAGGGCTGGCGACGGCGCACGAACCCCGTCCACACCATGACCGACACCGGCACGGACGCCGAGCGCGGCAACCAGGGATTCCCGCACGGCATCGGCGGCGCCGACGATGTGATCTCGATGCCGCTGCAGTGCTCGACGCAGTGGGACGGGCTCGGGCACATCTTCGACCACGGCAACGCCTGGAACGGCCGGCGTGCGGGCGACGTCGTGACGAGCGAGGGAGACCTCGTCACGGGCATCGAGCATGCGGCGTCCGTCATCGTCTCGCGGGGTGTGCTGCTGGATGTCGGCCGACACCTCGCGGGCGGAGAACTCGCGGACGGGTACGCGATCACGGTCGCCGACCTCGAAGCCACCGCTGCCGCCCAGGATGTGACGGTCGGCACGGGAGACATCGTCCTCGTCCGCACGGGTCAGCTCACCCGGGCGCGTCGCGAGGGCTGGGGCGACTATGCCGGAGGGGCGGCGCCCGGGCTCTCGCTCACGACCGCCGGGTGGCTGCACCGCACCGACATCGCGGCGATCGCGACCGACACGTGGGGCTTCGAGGTCCGCCCGAACGAGTTCGACGTGCCCGCCTTCCAGCCTTTGCACCAGGTCGTGATCCCCAACCTGGGTCTCACGATCGGTGAGATGTGGGACCTCGACGAGCTGGGTGCCGCGTGCGCGGCATCCGGACGATACGACTTCCTCCTTTCCGCCGCGCCGCTGCCGATCACCGGCGCGGTCGGATCGCCCCTCAATCCCGTCGCGATCCTCTAGATCCGCACCTTCCCCAGACCAACGGAGGTTCTGACATGACCGCAGTCCACAACGTCGCGATCGCCGGCGCCGGCGTCGCCGGCCTCGCCGCCGCGATCCAGCTCGCCAAGGCGGGCGTCGACGTCGAGGTCTTCGAGAGCCGCGCCGAGCTCACCGCGCTCGGCTCGGGTATCACGCTGCAGGGCAACGCGCTGCGCGTGTTCGACGCACTCGGCGTCTGGGAGGACATGCAGGCCGCGGGCTACCCGTTCGTCGGCCTGAACCTCCGCGCGCCGGGCCCGGACGCGACCGTCGTCGCGCGCATGCCCGACGTGAAATCGGGCGGCCCGGATTACCCCTCCACGATGGGGATGCCGCGCCCCGAACTCGCCCGGATCCTCTTCGCGCACGCCGAGAAGGCGGGTGCACGCGTGCGGTTCGGCGCGAGGGTCACGGGGCTCGAGCAGCGCGAGAACGGTGTCGAGGTCTTCATCGGCGACGAGTCCGCCGGGGTGTTCGACCTGCTGATCGGCGCCGATGGCGTGAACTCCGTGGTGCGTGAGCTCATCGGCATCCAGACCAAGCCGGAGACGAACGGCATGGGGATCTGGCGCACGTTCGTCTCACGCCCCGCCGAGGTGGAGAGCAGTGAGCTGTATTACGGCGGACCCGTCTACATCGCCGGCTACACGCCCACGAGCGAGGACACGATGTACGCGTTCCTCGTCGAGAAGGCGCAGGACCGGGTCGGCCTGACCGACGAGGAGGCCTCCCAGATCATGCTCGAGGAGTCCCGCGCGTACGGCGGACCCTGGAACGCGATCCGCGCCGACCTGGAGAAGGGTGCGCACACGAATTACACGTGGTTCACGAAGCACGTCGTGGACGCTCCCTGGAACCGCGGGGATGTCGTGATCATCGGCGACGCCGCGCACTCCTGCCCTCCCACGATCGCGCAGGGCGCGGCCCAGGGCCTCGAGGATGCGCTCGTGCTCACCGAGCTCCTCATCGCCCGCGATGCGCTGGACCAGCAGCTGTGGGACGACTTCCACGCGCGGCGCTTGCCGCGTGCCACGGCGGTGGTGGAGGCCTCGAGCCAGCTCGCGCAGTGGCAGATCGACGGCGACCGTGACGCGGACGCCGGTGGGCTCATCTTCGGCATCGCGAAGAAGATGGCAGAACCGGCATGACCGATCCACGCCCGGTCGTCACCGACGTCCACGCGCACATCCTGCTGCCGGCACTGCACGCCGAGATCGAGCGGCGTGCGCCGGAGGGCGTGCGCGCGGCCGCCGCACTCGAGCTCGTCCGCAACGGAGCCGAGAGCCTGAAGGTGTCCGGACCCATGGTGGGCTCGCGCATCCCGAAGCTCACCGACGTCTCCGTGCGGCTGGCCGATATGGACGCACAGGGCGTGGACCGCCAGTGGGTCAGCGCGTCGCCGAACCACTTCTACCCGTGGGCCGACGAGGAGCTCGCGGTGTGGGCGGCACAGGAGTCGAACCGCCTGATCGCCGCGCACGTCGCCCTCGCCCCTGAGCGCCTGACGGGTCTCGGGCTCGTCCCGCTGCAGCATCCGGAGCGCATCGTCGAGTGCCTCGACGACGCCGTCATCGGCCAGGGCCTCGCCGGCGTGGAGATATCGTCGTTCGCCGGCGACGTCGAACTCTCCGACTCCCGCCTCGAGCCGTTCTGGGCGCGGGCGGCCGAGCTCGGGGCCGTCGTGTTCCTGCACCCGTTCGGCTGCAGTCTCGACGAGCGCCTGGACCGGTTCTACCTCTCCAACACCGTGGGGCAGCCGGTCGAGAACGCCGTCGCGCTGTCGCACCTCATCTTCGCGGGCGTGCTGGACCGGCATCCCGAGCTGCGTCTGGTGGCCGCCCACGGCGGGGGCTACCTCCCGACCGCGATCGGCCGGTCCGATCGGGCGTGGCACGTGCGTCCGGAGGCGCAGCGCTGCGCGCACGCGCCGTCCACGTACCTGCGCAAGATCTGGTTCGACACGGTCGTGCACGACCCCGCCGCCGTGCGCGCGCTCGTCGAGGTCGCCGGAGCGTCGCAAGTTGTCCTCGGCAGCGACTACCCGTTCGACATGGGGCTCGACGACCCGGTGGGACTCGTCCGCGAGGCGGGGCTGCCGGCCGGCGTGGCCGAGGGCATCCTCGGGGGCAACGCCGACGCCCTCCTGCAGAGCCGGGTGCCGGCATGAGGATCGCACGCTGGCGGCACGACGGCGAGGTCCACGAGGGTGTCGTCGTCGGTGACCGGGTGGTCGCCTTTCCCGGTGCGCTGACCGTCGCGGATGTGCTGGCGGGCGGGCTGGATGCGGCTCTGCAGCTCGCCGAGACACTCGACGCGTCGGGCGGTGCGGCGCTGGCGGACGTGCAGCTGCTCGCGCCGCTGAAGCCCGCGTCGATCCGCGACTTCGTCGCGTTCGAAGAGCACGTCGAGGGCGTGAGCGCGTCGGTCGACGGCAAGAGCGAGGTCGTGCCGGAGTGGTACCAGGCGCCCACCTTCTACTTCACCAACCCGCACACCGTCCTCGGTCCGGGCGAAGCGGTCGCGCCGCCCGTCACCGAGCGACTGGACTTCGAGCTCGAGGTCGCCGCGGTGATCGGCGGGGTGGCCGGGTCGGCGGGTGCGAACCTGACACCGGATGCCGCGGCATCCCACATCTTCGGCTACACGATCATGAACGACTGGTCCGCCCGCGACCTGCAGGCCCGCGAGATGAAGGTGCGCCTCGGTCCCGCGAAGGGCAAGGACTTCGGCACGTCGCTCGGACCGTGGATCGTCACCGCAGACGAATTCGCGCTCGATGCGGAGGGCTTTCTGCCGGTGCGTGCCGAGGTGTACGTCAACGACGAGCTCATCGGCGAGGACCTCGTCTCGAACATGGGCTGGCCGTTCCCGGTGCTCGTCGCCTACGCCTCGCGGAACTCGCGTGTCGTACCGGGCGATGTGCTCGGCTCGGGGACCGTCGGCAACGGCGGATGCCTCGGCGAGCTCTGGGGTCGCGCCGGGAGCCTGACCCCGCCGCCTCTCGCGGAGGGCGACGTCGTCCGCATGGTCGTGGACGGCATCGGCGAACTCCTCGGCCCGGTCGGCGCGGCCGTCGTCGCCCCCCCGCTTCCCGCGGCTCGTCCCCGCTCCCGCGCGCGATACGCGAACGAACAGTAAGGAAAAGACATGACCGAAAGACTCGTCTCCCACCTGCGCTACACCGCGCTCGCGGTGCCCGAGTTCCAGACCGAGCGCGACTTCTTCGTGAACTACTGGGGCCTGACGGAGGTGCACGCCGAGGACGGCCTCGCCTACCTCGCGGCCGAGGGGTCGAGCGAGCCGTTCATCCTCCGGCTGCGTCAGGACGACAAGCGCATCGATCTCGTCGGATTCGCCGTCGCTTCGCGTGCCGATGTGCACGCGCTCGCCGACAAGCTGCGTGCGGAGGGCGTGCAGTTCGTGCACGAGCCGCAGGAGCTCACCGGGTTCAGCGGAGGCTACGGCTTCCGCGTCTTCGACGGCGACGGCCGGGTTCTGGAGTTCTCGACCGGGTACGAGACCCGCGAGGCGCGCAAGATCCGGGAGCGCGAGCCGATCCCCGCGAAGCTGTCGCACGTCGTGTTCAACTCCGCGAACCTCGAGCAGTCCGCGCAGTGGTACATCGACCACCTCGACTTCTCGATCTCGGACTCGCTCACCCGGCCCGACGGGGCGAGCATGATGCACTTCATGCGGTGCAACACCACGCACCACTCCGTCGCGATCGCGATGGGGCCGCACCACTCGCTGCACCACTTGTCGTTCGAGATGCGCGGCATCGAGGAGTGGATGCGCGGAGCCGGCAAGATCCTGCGCTCGGGGGCGCGCATGATCTGGGGTCCCGGCCGTCACAACGCCGGCGACAACACGTTCGCGTACTTCCTGAGCCCCGCCGGCAACACGATCGAGTACACCACCGAGCTGTCCGTGATCGACGAGGAGACGTGGGAGCCGCACCGGCTCAACATCAAGGACGTCTCGAACCAGGACCAGTGGGGGACCGCTCAGGAGATGAGCGAGCTCATCGCCCGCGAGTCCTTCAACGACATCGACAAGGGCCTGTTCGTCGCACCCCCGGTGTGACGAACGCTTCAGGAGGAGAAGGTCATGGCACGCATCCACTTCGCCGCCGACCACGGCGGGTACGAACTCGGCCGCACTCTGCAGGCACGCGCCGAGGCCGCCGGTCACGAGGTCGTCTGGCACGGCGCCGACTCATTCGACCCGGGCGATGACTACCCGCTCTTCGCGATCGCGGTGGGTGCCGCGGTCGTGAAGGACCAGGACGCCGGCGTCGACGCGTTCGGCGTGCTGGTCCTCGACGAGGGCGCGGCCGGAGTGGTCGCCGCGAACAAGGTGAACGGCGCGCGTGCCGTGTCGGCCGCGTCGCCGCGTGCGGCGGCGAACACGCGCGAGGTGGTCGACGCCAACGTGCTCGTGCTCGAGGGCATCGCCTACGAGGAGAACGCCTGGCTCACGATCAGCGCCTTCGTGACGGCATCCCTGCCCCACGACGTCTCGCGCGGCCGTCAGATCCTGCAGATCGAGGAATACGAGAACGCCGGCACGATCGAGGGCTGGGCCGTGCAGCTCGAGCCCGACCAGGTGCCCGTCCGCCGCGAGTAGCTCCCGCCCGCCCGTTCCGCCGAGATGGTGGGTTTCTCGCCGAGGTGGTGGGTTTGCCCGCGAGGTGGTGGGTTTGCCCGCGAGGTGGTGCCCACCATCTCGGTGCAACACCCACCATCTCGGTGCAAAACCCACCATTTCGGCGGAAGAGGGACCATTTCGGGAGGGATCGAGGTTAGGTTGCTTTTCGACATAAGGGTGCTAGAATCGGACATGACGTCGGGGCCTCTTGGGTCCGTTCGGTCCCGTGATGCGGCGGGATCGGCACACACGGTCGCGTCGATGACCCGATCCATCGGGTGACCCGCACATGCCGCTCTCCCCCTGGAGGCTCCGCCTCCTCATCGTCTCCCTGCTGACCGTCTCGTTCCTCGGGGCGCTCGACCACACCGTCGTGTCGACCTCGCTCGCCACGATCACCGGCGACCTCGGCGCTGTCGAGCAGATGAGCTGGGTCATCGTCTCCTACACGCTCGCCAGCACGGTGCTGCTCCCCGTGCTCGGAAAGCTCGCCGACCTGGTCGGCGCCCGCCTGGTCTTCCTCGCGAGCCTCACGCTCTTCCTCGCCGCGTCGCTCTTCTGCGGTCTCGCGCAGGACATCACCCAGCTCGCCCTCGCCCGCGTCGCACAGGGAATCGGTTCGGCGGGCCTTCACCTCATGCCGCAGACGATCGTCGGCGAGGTCACGACTCCGCGCGAGCGCCCCAAGGTCATGTCGTGGATCGGCGTCGCCTTCCCGATCGCGATCCTCGCGGGCCCGCTCGCCGGCGGACTCATCACCGACGCGTGGGGCTGGCGCTGGGTCTTCTGGATCAACATCCCCGTCGGCCTCATCGCCCTCGCCCTGGCCGTCATCGCCGTCCCGCACATCGAGGGCCGCTCCGGCCGACGCTTCGACATCGGCGGGGCCGTCACGCTGGGGATCACGATCACGGCGTTCGTCCTGGCCGCGGGGCTGTTCGCCTCCGAGGGGCCGGCGGCCGGCATCCCGCTCGTGATCGCCGTGGTCGTCGCGGCGGCGGGTCTCGCCGCCTTCATCGCGATCGAGCTGCGCGTCGCCGAGCCGGTCGTGCCGCTGCGCCACTTCGCGAACCGCACCGTCGTGGTGTGCATCGTCCTGTCGACCGTGATCGGCGTGGGCCTGTTCTCGGTCGTCTCGTACGTGCCGACTTACATCCAGATGGCGTACCGCACGTCCGCGACGGTCTCGGGTCTCGTTCCCATCGCGACCGTGTTCGGGATGCTGGTCTCCAGCCTTCTGACCGGCTTTCTCGCGAGCCGCTCGGGTCGCTATCGCGTCTTCCCGGTCATCGGCACCGCACTGGCGGCGGTCGGACTCCTCATCATGGCGCTGCTGCCGGTCGGGATGCCGCTCTGGGTGCCCATGGCGGCGATGGCGCTCGTCGGCATCGGCACCGGCGCGTTCATGAACATCATCGTCGCGGTGGCGCAGAGCGCGGCATCCCGAACCGACACGGGAAGCATCACCGCCACCGTCTCGCTCGTCCGGCAGGTCGGCTCCACCGTGGCGACCGCGATCGTCGGCGGCGTGATCGGCGTGGGCGTCACGATGGGGCTGCCCGCCTCGCTCGATGCAGCGACCCTCACGCCCGCCGTGGTGCACGCGTCGTCCGCCGCCGTGCAGGCGGAAGTCGCGGCGCTGTATTCGGGCGTGATGGCACCCATCTTCCTCGGCCTCGCGGTGACGTACGCCGTCGGCGTCATCGCCGCGCTGCTTCTGCCCCCCGGGCGTCTGTCCGACGAACGCGAGGCCGCCGTCCACCCGTCCACCGAGCCCGCGATCGCCTGATCCGCCGCACCTGAAACCTGCGCTCGCACCCCGCACCTGAACCCCGCACTCGCAGAGGAGATGCCATGTCCCACCCCACCATCGCCATCGTCGGCTCGGGCCCGATCGGCTCCGCCTACGCCCGGCTGCTGCTGGAGGGTCTGCCCGACGCCCGCGTCGTCATGTTCGAGGCGGGTCCGCAGCTGACGGCGATCCCGGGCGAAAGCGTGCGCAACATCGTCGACCCCGACGAGAAGGCCCGTGCCCGCGAGATGTCGCAGGGTCCGCAGGCCGGAGCCTTCCGCGAGACGCTCGGTCTGCCAGCCGGCGCCGTCGTCGAGGGCATGTTCACGGCGCGGCAGGGCACCCACCTCATCGACTTCGGCGGCGAAGGGTCGGGTCATGCGCCCACGTTCCCCGCGGCCGCTGCCGCGACGAACGTCGGCGGGCAGGGCGCGCACTGGACGTGCGCGATCCCGCGGCCGAGCGGCAGCGAGCGCGTCGACTTCATCGACGACGCCGAGTGGAACGATCTGATCGAGGTCGCCGAGGGCCTGCTGCACGCGCAGAGCGCGGCGTTCGCCGACTCGCCGATCGGGGCCGCGATCCGCGATCTGCTGGCCGAGGAGTACGAGGGTGATCTGCCGGAGGGCGTCGAGGTCGGGACTCTCCCGGTGGCCGGTGACCCGCAGCCCGACGGATCGATGCGCTGGACCGGCGCCGACATGGTGCTCGGACCGCTGATCGACCCGTCCTCGCCGCTGTCGGCGCGGTTCGAGCTGCGCGACCTGTCGCTCGTGCGTCGGGTCGAGACGGACCGGTCGCGCGCGACCGGCGTCGTCGTCGAGGACCTCCGCACGCACGAGACCTCCTTCTACGCCGCGGATGCCGTCGTCGTGGCCGCGGACGCCTTCCGCTCTCCGCAGCTGCTCTGGGCATCCGGCATCCGCCCCGCCGCCCTCGGTCGGTACTTGACCGAGCACCACGTCGTGATCACGACCGTCGCGCTCGACGGCGAGCGGATGTCCGAGCGCGTGACCGACGAGCAGCTCGCAGCCGAGCTCGAGCGGCGCTCGTACAACCCGGCCGACCCGGTGGCTGCGGTGAATCGCATCCCGTTCGCCGAGCCGGGGCACCCGTATTCGCTGCAGGTGATGTACGCCGAGACGCCGCCGTTCCAGCTGGATCCCGAGCACCCGGCTGCCGGGAACAAGTGGGGATACGTGAACATGGGGTACGGCGTGCGCAAATTCCCGCGCGCGGAGGACGGCGTGAGCTTCGACGACGACGAGCTGGACTACCGCGGGTTCCCCAACATGACGATCGAGTACGCGCTGACCGAGCGCGAGGAGGCGGAGATCGCCGAGGCGACCGTGCTGCTGCGCAAGGCGGCCGGCGCGCTCGGACCGTTCATCGCCGAGCCGCGGCTGCTGCCGAACGGCTCGAGCCTGCACTACATGGGCACGATGCGCGCGGGCGCGGTGGACGACGGCACATCCGTCGCCGACCCGTACTCGCACGTGTGGGGGTTCGAGAACCTGGTCGTGGGCGGCAACGCGCTCATCCCGACCGCGAACACGATGAACCCGACGCTCATGTCCACCGCGATCGCGGTGCGCGGCGCCCGGGCGTTGGTGTCCGAGCTCGGTGGCTGATCCGCGCTCCCGCCGGGTGGTGGGTTTCCGCCGAGGTGGTGGGTTTCCGCCGAGATGGTCGGTTCTCCGCCGAGAATGTGCCGCCATCTCGTCGGAACGAGCGCCATCTCGTCGGAACGAGCGCCATCTCGTCGGAACGAGCGCCTCTTCGGCGCCACGCCACGACGAGCGCCGGATCGAGGCTCAGCCGCGCGCGATGCGGTCGGACATGTACTTGACGCCGGCGGAGCTCGTGAACCCGCCGTCCACGGGGATCTCCGCTCCGGTCACGTAGGCGGCGGCATCCGACAACAGGAAGACGACGACGCGAGCCACCTCGTCGGCCGCGCCGAGGCGCTCGAGCGGCGTCAAGTCGAGCTGCGCGTCGCGCATCGCCTCGGGCGCGTTCGCGGTCATCGACGTCTCGATGAAGCCCGGGTGGACGATGTTGACGCGGATGCCGCGCCCCCCGTACTCGGTCGCGGCGACGTGCGTGAGCCCCCGCAGCCCCCACTTCGACGAGGTGTAGGCCACCGGGTAGTGCCCCGTCAGCGCCGCCGACGAGCCGATGTTCACGATCGAGGACCCCTCACGCATGAGCGGGGCGAGATGCTGGATGCCGAGCATCGGCCCCGTGAGGTTGACGGCGATGACGCGATCCCAGTCCTCCCGGGCGGTCTGGCCGAGGCGTGTCCGGTGCGTGATCCCGGCGTTGTTCACGAGGCCGCGCAGGATCTCGCCGCTCAAGTCCGCGGCGAGGGCTGCCCAGTCGCGTTCGTCGGCGACGTCGAGCCGCCGGTACTCGATGCCGCCACCGGTCACGGTGGGCGCGGCATCCGCCACGTCGGTCGCGATGACGCGCGCGCCCGCCTCGTGCAGCAGACGGGCGGTCGCAAGCCCTTGCCCACCGGCCGCACCGGTCACGACGATCGTGCGGTCGCGGAGTCCGTCTGCGCCCATCTCGGCTCCTTTGTTCGGACCTGTGTTCGGCTCCGACGCTATCCACCGCATCGGCGCGAGGGGAATCGCCTCCTGCTGATGCGATACATCAGTCCCGTGCGTGCCCGGCGCCTTCTTCTGCCGAGGTGGTGCCTCTTCCGCCGAGATGGTGGCTTGTGCGCCGAGGTGGTGCTTCTTCTGCCGAGATGGTGGCTTGTGCGCCGAGATGATGGCTTCTGCGCCGAAGTGGTGGCTTCTCTGCCGAGGTGGTGCTTCTTCTGCCGAGGTGGTGCCCACCATCTCGGCGGGAAACCCACCATCTCGGCGGGAAACCCACCATCTCGGCGGGGCGGGGCGGGGCGGGGCGGGGCGGGGCGGTGACCAGGGTCAGGCGGAGCCGCTCCAGGGAGCCGGGACGATGACCCACAGCACGGTCGCGGGGCCGCCTTCGACCTGCCACGTGTGCGGCTCCCGGCCCGGGAACGTGAGCGCGTCGCCGGCGTGCACCGTCACCGTGCGGTCGGAGAAGCGCACCGTCAGGGTCCCGGAGACGACGTGCAGCACCTCGACGTCGCAGTTGATCGTGTACAGGTCGCTGCCGCCGTGGGCGTCCGCCGCAAGCTCGGAGCGCAGCAGCTGCACGCGCTGCTCGCTCCGAGGCGACATGAGCCGCTCGTCGGCGGCGAACCCGCCGAGGTTGATCCGGGGCGCCGAATCGTAGGCGACGTGCTGCACTTCGGGTTCCGCGAACAGAGCGCCCATCGGCAGGGAGAGCACCTGGCAGAGCTGCACGAGCGTGGCCACGCTCGGCGAGGTCTCATCGCGCTCCACGCGACTGAGGAATCCCTTGGACAGCCCGGTCGTCTCGGCGACCTGCCCGAGCGACATGCCCTGCGACGTCCTGGCGGCACGCAGCTTGGCGCCGATCGGTCGCGCGTTCTCGTCCGCGGTCGGGTGAATCGCGCGCACCGGGCCTCCTCGACGAAGAGCGGACTCTTGACGCGCCCGGGGTGTGCGCGTATCGTCCCCTCAGATGTTGTCTCCAGAGTATCGAAAGTTGCCAAATATGCAACCCTCGCCGAACGGCACGTCGTCGGAATCGGATGCCGCCCCCCGGGGCCCGGTCGACGCCAGCCTCGTTCCTCGCTTCGCCGGCATCGCGACCTTCGCCCGGCTCCCGCGGCTGGACGAGGTCGACCACGCCGATATCGCCGTGGTCGGCATCCCCTTCGACAGCGGGGTCAGCTACCGGCCCGGCGCGCGCTTCGGTCCCGCGCACGTCCGGGAGGCCTCGCGCCTGCTCCGTCCGTACAACCCCGCGCAGGACGTCTTCCCCTTCGGAGCGCAGCAGGTCGCGGACGCCGGCGACCTCGTGGCGAACCCGTTCGACATCTCGGCCGCCGTCGCCGAGATCGAGACCGGCGCGCGCGAGCTCGGCGCTCGGGCCGACCGGCTCGTCGTGATCGGTGGAGACCACACGGTCGCGCTCCCGCTGCTGCGGGCGATCCACGCGCAGCACGGTCCCGTCGCCGTCCTGCACTTCGATGCGCACCTGGACACGTGGGACACGTATTTCGGGGCTCCCACCACCCACGGCACACCCTTCCGCCGCGCGTCGGAGGAAGGGCTGATCGATCTGACGGCCAGCATGCACGTCGGCATCCGCGGACCCCTGTACGACAAGGGCGACCTCGAGGACGACGCGCGTCTCGGCTTCGCGATCGTCACGAGCGAGTTCGTCGAGGAGAACGGCGTCGCCGCCGCCGTCGACCGCATCCGCGCCCGCGTCGGCACCGCGCCGCTGTACATCTCGATCGACATCGACGTGCTCGATCCCGCCCACGCTCCCGGCACCGGCACCCCTGAGGCCGGCGGACTCACGAGTCGTGAACTGCTCCGGATGCTGCGGGCGCTCACCGATCTGCGCATCGTCGGGGCCGACGTCGTCGAGGTCGCACCGGCGTATGACCACGCGCAGCTCACCGCGGTCGCCGCGAGCCATGTCGTGTACGAACTGCTGAGCGCGATGGCGCCGCGCGGCGCGGAGGAGACGCGATGAGCGCGACCGTCCCGTCCGAGCAGGACGTCCTGGACGCGGCATCCGCGATCGTCGACGCCTTCGCCCGCACCGACACCGACGCCTACTTCGGCGGCTTCGCGCCGGAGGCGACGTTCGTCTTCCACACCGAGTCCGCGCGCTTGAACAGCCGTGCCGAGTACGAGCGGCTCTGGGCGGGCTGGCTCGCCGAGGGGTGGCGGGTCTCATCGTGCCGGTCCACGGACCAGCACGTGCAGTCCTTCCCCGGCGGCGCGGTGTTCACCCACGCCGTGGCCACCTCTGTGGAGACCCCCGACGGCCCCGAGTCGTACCGCGAACGCGAAACCATCGTCTTCACCACCCAGGACGGCGGTCTGGTCGCCGTCCACGAGCACCTGTCGCCGCTGCCCGACGCGGCGTCCCGATAGCACCGACCCCCTGAAGGAGCCCGAAGATGTCGCTCTACACCCGCCTCGAGAACAGACTCGCGGAGCAGTCCGATGATGCCGGAGCCGTGCGCGGCACGTACTCCGGACGACGGATGCTGATGATCTGGCTCGCCGCGAACCTCGTCGTCACCACTCTGCTGACCGGAACGCTCTTCGTTCCGGACGTGCCGTACGGACTCGTGCTGGCGCTCATCGTCGGTGGCACGGTCCTCGGCGCAGCCGTGCTGGTGCTGATCGGCGCGATCGGCACGCGTACGGGCCTGCCGACCATGGCCCTCACCCGGGGCCCGTTCGGCACGCGCGGGAGCCTCCTGCCCGTGGCGGCGAACGTCGTGATCCTCATGGGCTGGAGCTGGGTGCAGGCGATGCTCGCCGGCATCTCGCTGGACTACATCGTCGCGACGCTCACCGGGTTCTCCAGCCCGGTGATCTTCGCGGTGCTGTGTCAGACGATCGTGGTGATCCTCGCGATCTTCGGCCACGCCGGAGTCGCGCGTGTCGAGCCGTGGTTCGCGGCGATCATCCTCGCGATCGCGGCATACGTCTTCTTCGTGGCGTTCACGTCGTTCGGACCCGCCGATTTCGCGGCGATCCCGGCGCCGGCGGAGCCGTTCTACTCGCCGGGCCTCGTCTTCGACGTCGTCCTGGCGACCGCGATCTCATGGACCGTCCTGTCGGCGGACTTCAACCGCTTCGCCCGCGGCACGCGCGCGGGTGCGATCGGATCCGGCGTCGGCTACACCCTGTCCACGGTCATCTCGATGTCGCTGGGTGCGACCGCCATCGGCTATGTGGTCCTGAGCGGCGGCGAACCCGTCGCGTTCGATCCGGTGACGATCATCGAGCCCTTCGGTGCACTGTTCGCCGTCGCGATCTTCCTGTCGGTCATGGCCACGAACACGATGGTCGTCTACGGCATGGTCACGACCGTCGTGAATGCGATCCCGGGGCGCCGGGTGCCGTTCCTTGCGACCGCCCTCATTCTGGGCGTCATCTCGATCATCGGCGCCACCTTCTTCGGACTGCTCGCGCAGTTCACGACGTTCCTGGTGACGATCGGCGCGCTGTTCGCGCCGGTGTTCGCGATCATGATCGTCGACTACTACCTGATCAAGCGCGGGTCGTACACCCAGGACATCCTGCGTGACAGGGGCGGACGCTACTGGTACCGCGGCGGCGTCAACTGGCTTGCGGTCGGCACGTGGCTCGTCGGCGCGGTGCTGGCGTACGTGTGGGCCTACGTCTGGCCGCTGCCGTTCGGTGCGACCCTGCCCTCGTTCGTCGTGACGTTCGTGCTCTACCTGCTCCTCTCGCTTCCGGGTCGCACGACGGGCGGCTTCGCGCCGGCGCAGAGCCTCGCGACGGTTCAGCATGAGCGCTGAGCTGCACGGCGAAGCGCCCCGCCTGCTGCGCGACCTCAGTCACGCCATCGTCGACGGGATGCCGGTGTACCCGGGTGACCCGTCCGTCCACGTCGGCGCGGCACTGACCGTCGGTCATGACGGCGTCGATGTCGCCGAGGTCCGGATGGGCTCGCACACGGGCACCCATCTCGACGCCCCGTCGCACACCATCCCGGGCGGGCGGACGATGGCCGAGATCGCGCTGGCGGAGCTGTACGGCGAGGCGCTCGTCATCCGGGTGGACGGACTCGCGGACGGCGAGACCTACGACTGGGCCCGGCTCGAACGGTCCGGTGCGATCCCCGCGGTCGTGCCGCCCATCGTCGTGATCGACACCGGGTGGGCGCGGTGGTTCGACGACGAGCGCAGGCTCCGTCACCCCGCGCTTGCGGCGTCCGCCGCCCGCGAACTCGTCGCCCGAGGCATGTGCGTGCTCGCCGTCGACACGCTGAGTCCCGACCCGACCGGAGGCGAGGAGTTCCCCGTGCACGAGGAAGTCCTCGGGCGGGACCGGCTCATCGTGGAGAACCTGTGCGGCCTGGAGGGGCTGCCGTCCCGGGTCACGATCGGGTTCTTCCCGCTCAAGCTCGGAGTCGACGGCGCCCCGGTGCGGGCCGTCGCGTTCCTCGCGGACGGCGACACGCTCGTGCGCGGCTGACCGTCGGGTCCTTCGTCGGTCGCCATCTCGCGCGGAGACGCACCATTTCGGCGGCGAAGCCACCATCTCGGCGGGGATACGCTCGGGCACGGAGGAACCAGACCGAGAAGGAGATTGCACCGTGAGCCTCGACGTCGCCGCCCTGCGCGAGGGCTTCCCATCGCTGCGATCGGGCATCGCACACTTCGACGGACCGGGCGGGACGCAGACCCCACGGGTGGTCGGGGAGGCGATCGCCCGCACGCTCACCGGGCCGCTGTCCAATCGCGGCACGTCGGTGGCGAGCGAGCGCAACGCCGACGAGGCCGTCGGCGCGTTCCGAGCGGCGCTCGCCGACCTCGTGGGCGCCGACCCGCGCGGGGTCGTCTACGGTCGCAGCGCCACCCAGCTCACGTACGACCTCTCCCGCGCGCTCGCGAAGACCTGGGCCGAGGGCGACGAAGTGGTCGTCACCGAGCTCGATCACGACGCGAACGTCCGCCCGTGGATCCAGGCGGCCGAAGCCCGCGGGGTCACGGTCCGGTGGCTGCGCCTCGATCCGGCCACGGCCGAACTCGATCTGAGCGACCTCGACGAGGTCGTGAACGAGCGCACGCGGCTGGTCGCCGTGACGGCGGCATCCAATCTCCTCGGCACGATCCCGCCGTTGGCGATCGCGGCCCGCGCACGCGACGTCGGCGCGCTGGTCTACGTCGACGGCGTGCACTATGCGGCGCACGCGTTCGTCGACCTCGCTGCGCTCGGGGCCGACTTCTTCGTCTGCTCGCCGTACAAGTTCTTCGGGCCGCACTGCGCCGCGCTCGCGGCATCGCCCGCCCTTCTGGAGTCGCTGCGCCCCGACAAGCTGCTGCCCTCGACGGATGCCGTGCCCGAGCGCTTCGAGCTGGGCACGCTGCCCTACGAGACGATGGCGGGCGTCACGGCGGCGATCGAGTTCATCGCGGATGCCGCGGCCTCGACGGTCGGCGGCCGACGCGAGCGTTTGAACCGGGCGTTCGCGCTCTTCCACGCCCATGAGACCGTGCTGCGCGAGCGCATCGAGGACGCGCTCGCCGGGTTCGGCGAGCGCGTGACCCTGCACTCCCGGGCGATGAGCCGAACCCCGACGCTGTTCTTCACGTTCGCCGATCGCGATGCGGGCGAGGCCGCCCGATTCCTGGCCGCGCGAGACGTCCTCGCGCCGGCCGGCAGCTTCTACGCCCACGAGCCGTTCCGCGCGCTGGGCGTCCCGGTCGTCGCGGGGATGCGCGTCGGACTCGCGGCCTACAACGACGATCGCGACGTCGACCGGCTGCTGGAGGGGCTCGCGGACTTCGTCTGACAAGGTCGGTTCCCGACGTCGGCCGTCGGTGGCACACTGGGCGCATGGCAGGAGCGAAGACCGTCCCGACCGACGCCAGTGTTCCGGACTTCCTGAATGCGGCGACCCCCGCCCGCCGCGTCCGTGAGGGTCACGACCTCGCCGAGCTCTTCCGGCAGGTCACCGGCGTGGAACCGGTCATGTGGGGACCCTCGATCGTCGGCTTCGGCAGCTCCGATACCGCCGCGGGGGCGAGCTGGCCGAAGGTGGCCTTCTCGCCGCGCAAGGCGCAACTGACGATCTACGGGCTGAAGGACGCGCCCGAAGGCGAGGCGCTGCTGCCCGAGCTCGGCACGTTCACCGAGGGCGCCGGCTGCGTCTACCTCAAGAAGCTCGAAGACGCCGATCCCGACGTCCTCCGTCGGCTGGTCGAGATCGCCTGGGCCCGGGCCTAGCCGCTCAGGCGGACTCGCGCACCACGAGTTCGACCGGCAGCACGATCCGGTCGACGCCGTTCACATCGGGGATGCCGTCGCCCGTGGCGACCGCCAGATCCGGGCGCGCGATCGAGAGGAGCAGTCGCGCCATCGCGCGCCCCTGCCGAACGGTCTGCTGCCGGATCGTTGTGAGCGGCGGCTCCGCCGCGGCGGCAAGCGGAATGTCATCGAAGCCGACGACGGCGACGTCGTCGGGAACGCGGCGGCCGGCCCGGCGGAGGGCGCGCAGGGCTCCGAAGGCCATCAGGTCGGATGCCGCGAACAGGCCGTCGATGTCAGCCGAGCGCTCGAGCAATTGCTCGGTCGCCGATTCTCCTCCGGTCTGTGTGAAGTCGCCGTGCTCGACCAGCGCCGGATCGAACGCGTCGCCGAGCGCCGCGCGGAAGCCGTCGAGGCGGTCGGTCGCCGCCGACATGTCCTCGGGGCCGGCGACGGTCGCGATGCGACGGCAGCCGCGCGCGACCAGGTGCTCGGCTGCCAGACGTGCTCCTCCGACGTTGTCGTTGTCGACGTACGGCACCTCGATGTCGGTCTGCACGGGCCTGCCGCCGATCACGAGGGGGACTCCGGCCGCGGCCATGGCGGCGGGGATCGGGTCGTGGTCGGCGTGCTCCGAGATCAGCAGGACGCCGTCGAGGGGAGCGGTCCGCAGATACCGCTGGATGCGGTCGAGGTCGGGGTAGGACTGCGCCATCAGGAGCGTGGTCTGCAGCCCGGCATCCATGAGCTCCTGACTGACCCCGCGGATGATCGCCGAGAAGAACGGGTCGCCGAAGACCCGCGGGTCCGGTTCGGCGGCGACGAGCGCGATCGTGTCGGTGCGGTGGGTGACCAGGCTCCGGGCGGCGTGGTTCGGGACGTACCCCATCTCGTCGATCGCCTTCTCGACCCGAGCGCGGGTGTCCGGGTCGACGGAGGGGACGCGGTTCACAACTCGTGACACAGTGGCGCGGGAGACGCCCGCGACGGCCGCGACCTGCTCGAGGTTGGGTCGGCCGGTGCCGCGGCCGGCGGGGCGGATGGGCAGGGCCATGCGCACCTTCCCCTCGAGACTGCGACCGTGGACGCAGTGATGCTACTCCGACCGGGGGCGCGGCGCCCGTTCCGCGCCGAGTGCACGGCTCCGCGCCGAGTGCACGGCGTGTGTGCGTTCCTGTCCCGTTCGCTCGGCAAGAGCTCGTGCAATCGGCGACGACGCGGGGCGGGACGGGCAGCTCAGCGCAGGCCCTGGCGCTCCGGCGCGACGTCGATCGACCCGATCGCCGCGAAGCCGCGCGCCATCGCGCGGGCGGGCTCGGTGAACAAGCTCCCCTGTACGCGCAGCGACGTGATTCGCAGCGATTCCTCCCGCGTCAGGTCGAACCAGCCGCACACGATGTCGACCCCGTGGGGTGTGACCCGCCACACCTTGTCGGCATCCTTGACGACGGCATCCGAGGGGGAGAGCGCAACCGACCGGGAGTCGTGTCCGTCGATGATCTCGACGGCGCGCGCGACCAGCTCTGCGGGCCGGCCGAGCTCCGACAACACGGACGACGCGATCCGAGCGCCCTCGACCTCATGCCGGCGCACGAGATCCGGCCGTCCGCCGCCCGGCGCGATCGCCTCCAGGATCAGCGCCTCCGACACCGTGGACCAGCCGGTGTCGTGCAGAAGGATCGCGGGCAGCACGACGTCGGGGTCGGCATCCGGCACGAGGGGGAGGAGGGCGCGCGCGATTCCGTACGCGTACAGCGTGTGGCTGTCGTTGTTGCGGACCGCGAGGTGCGGGGCGGCGAGCCGCCACACGGCGGCATCCGCTTCGCGCAGGGATATCACGCCGGGCACGTCGGATGCCGGCGGGATGTGCGCGCGTATGTCCCGGTTCAGGCGCGTCGACGTCGGCGAGCTCATGCGGGCCACACTCCCAGCCGCAGCGGCCCGCAGGCAAGTACGCTTCCGCTCATCGGAAGTGCGAGCGCTCGCCGAGGAGCGCTCCGAGGCGAGGAGGCCGACATGGCCGGCGGAGTGAGCAGTCCGGGGCAGACGGTGGCGGGCCGGATGCTGTCGATCCTGGCGGTGTTCGAGCAGTCGCTCTCGCCGCGCAGCCTCACCGAGATCAGTCAGGAGACGGGACTCGCGCTCAGCACGACCCACCGCCTGCTCGCCGAGCTCGAGGACTGGGGTGCGCTCCAGCGCGACGACAACGGCCGCTACCAGATCGGCCTGCGCCTGTGGGAGCTCGGCCAGCACGCGGGCCGGCAGGTGCGCGACATCGCCCGTCCGCTCCTGCAGGACCTCTACAGCCTCACGCAGGAGACCGTCCACATCGCCGTCCGCGAGCGCACCGAGGCGCTCTACATCGACCGCGTGTACGGCTCGCGGCGCGTGCCGCAGGCCTCCCGCGTGGGCGGGCGGCTGCCGCTGCACGCCACGGCGGTGGGGAAGGTGCTCCTGGCCCATGAGGAGTCCTGGCTGCGCGAGGCGGTCCTCGCCCAGCCGCTGGAGAGCCGCACCCCGAAGACGCACGTCGATCCCGACGCCCTGCGGATCGAGCTGGACGTCATCCGCGCCCGTGGCTACGCCCTGACCGCCGATGAGGTGCGCCTGGGCTCCGCCTCGATCGCGGTGCCGATCTTCCAGCGCGACGGGGGTATCGGGGCTGCCCTGGGACTCGTGACCGCTGCCGACACCGCGGAGGGGCTGGAGCGGCACCTGCCGGCGATGCGCGGCATCGCGCATCGCATCGAGCGCAGCGTCGGCGGCTTCTCCCTGCGAGCCGTGAGGCCGGAGCCCCGCGGCCCGGAGCACCTCATTTTCACTCAGCGGAAGTCCGCTACCGGCGGCGCGAAGGGCGGAGGTGGAATGTGACCAGCGCACCGAGTGGTGCCCCTGCACCGGCGCAGAACGAAGGAGTCGTCATGGCAGCATCCCGCACCGACCTGCACGAGGCGGCGCCCTCGAGGGCCGCGGATGCCGCTTGCCCTGTCGACCACACGGCCTTCACCGCCGGCGCCGACCACCACGGGTACGAGCCGTTCGACATGACCGACCCCTTCCCCGCCTACGAGCGCCTGCGCCGCGAAGAGCCCGTCATGTACGACGAGCGGGTCGGTCTCTGGGTCGTCACACGCTGGGCCGACGTCCGCGCCGTGTTCGACGACTGGGAGACCTTCTCGAGCGAGAACGCGCAGGCCCCGGTGCGCGAGCGCGGCCCGGAAGCGACGCGGATCATGAAGGAGGGGGGCTTCACGGCGTACTCCGGCCTGTCGGCCCGCATCCCCCCGGACCACACCCGCATCCGCGCGATCGCCCAACGCGCGTTCACGCCGCGGCGGTTCAAGGCGCTTGAGCCGACGATCCGCGAGAACACGCGTGCAGCGCTGCGGCGCATGCTCGCCACCCCCGAGCGGCAGGGCGACTTCCTCCGCGACATCGCCTTCGACATCCCGACGATCACGATCCTCACGCTCCTCGGCGTCGACCCCGCGATGGTGCCCACGTACAAGCGCTGGTCGGACTCGCGGGGCGCGATGACGTGGGGCGACCTCAGCGACGAGCAGCAGATCCCACACGCGCACAACCTCGTCGAGTACTGGCAGGAGTGCCAGCGCCTGGTCGTCGAAGCCCACCAGGAGGGCGGCGACAGCCTGATCGCGGACCTCGTCGAAGCGCAGGGTGCGGGCGCCGAGATCACCGATCATGAGATCGCCTCGCTCTGCTACAGCCTGCTGTTCGCCGGCCACGAGACGACGACGACCCTGATCGCGAACTCGATCCGCGTCCTCCTCGGCCACCGGGCGGCATGGGAGGCGATCGTCGCCGATCCGTCCCGCATCCCGTCGGCGATCGACGAGGTCCTCCGCTACAGCGGCTCGATCGTCGCCTGGCGCCGCAAGGCCCTCCGCGACACCGAGATCGGGGGAGTGTCGATTCCCGAGGGCGCCGGCATCCTGCTCGTGATGGGCTCGGCCAACCGCGACGAGGACGTGTTCGCCCACCCCGACGTGTTCGACATCGACCGCACCGACGCGCGCAACCACATGTCGTTCGGATACGGCATCCACTACTGCCTCGGCAACATGCTCGCCAAGCTCCAGGACCGCATCGTCCTCGAAGAGACGGCCGCCGCCGTGCCGAGCCTGCGCCTGACCGGCGCCCCGATCGCATTCGGCGAGAACCTCTCCTTCCGCGTCCCCACGTCCGTCCCCGTCACCTGGGAGGCCTGACATGTCAGAGCGCCTGTTCACCCGCTTCTTCGACGAGACCGGCCCCGCACCGATCGAGCTCCTCGGCGGCAAGTGCGCCTCGCTCGTCGCCCTCACGACGGCCGGGATGCCGGTCCCTCCCGGCTTCGCGATCACCACGGACGCGTACACGGCCTTCATCGAGAGCTCCGGCATCGCCGACGACATCCACGCCCTGCTCGCCACGATCGACCCCGACGACGTCGAGAGCATCGACCGGGTCTCCGCGCAGATCCGCGACGAGATCCTCAAGCGCCCGGTGCCGCCGGAGATCCACGACGAGTTCTCCGAGGCGTACGCCGCGCTGCAGTCGCGCTTCGCCGAGGAGACCCCGGTCGCCGTCCGCTCCTCCGCCACGGCTGAGGACCTGCCCGATGCGAGCTTCGCCGGCCAGCAGGACACCTACCTCTGGCTCATCGGTCGCGACGAGGTCGCCGAGCACGTGCGGCGCTGCTGGGCGTCGCTGTACACGTCCCGCGCGATCGTCTACCGCCTGCGCGCCGGGATCCCGAACGAAGGCCTGTCGATGGCGGTCGCGGTGCAGAAGATGGTCGACGCGAAGGCCGCCGGCGTCGCGATGACCGTCGACCCGTCCAACGGTGACCGGTCCACGATCGTGATCGACGCCGCGTGGGGGCTCGGCGAGCTCGTCGTCTCGGGCCTGGTCACCCCCGACAATCTGCACGTCGACAAGGTCATGCTCACGATCTCGGCGGAACACCTGGGCGACAAGCACATCGAGCTGGTTCCGGATGCCGACGCCCGCGGCATCCGCGAGCACGAGGTCGAGCCCGAGCGGCGCAGCGTCCGGTGCCTGACCGACGCGGAGGTGACGGCGGTCGCCGCGATGGCCAAACGCGCCGAGAAGCACTTCGGCTCACCGCAGGACATCGAGTGGGCGATCGACCGGGGGCTCCCGGACGGCGAGAACCTGCTGCTTCTGCAGTCGCGCCCCGAGACAGTCTGGGCTTCCAAGGCGAGCGAGAAGGCCCCGTCGACCTCCGGCTTCGGCATCGCGAGCATAACCCAGTCGCTCATGGCCCAGATCGGCCGCTGAGCAGACCCCGCACGATAACCCGCATCACCCGAACAACCCGAACCGCAACCCGAAAGGCCCGACATGTCACAGGCGACCGCTGTCCTCTCACCCGCGAAGAACGCCTTCCCGAGCCCCTACGAGCAGCCGGCTCCCGCCGGCGCCGAGGGCTGGAAGGACCTCTACGCCTACAACCTGGTCTTCCAGGACAACCGTCGCGAGACCGAGGAGGCGAAGTTCTGGTTCTGCGACAGCCAGCACTGGCCCACCGTCACGAAGCCGTTCGAGACGATCGGGTTCGAGTTCGCCGTCGGGTGTCTCGGCCAGTACAACTCCCGGCAGCTGCTGATCCCGACGGCGAACGGCATCGAGTACCGCATCCACAACGGGTACGTCTTCATGTCGCCCGTCGCCGTCGACCCGCAGCACATCGAGGCGCGCGTCCCGCAGTTCATGCAGCGCGCCGGCCATTACTTCCAGAACTGGGAGAGCCTGCTGGCCAACTGGCACACGAAGCTCAAGGCCACGATCGACGAGCTCGAGTCCATCGAGTTCGCCGCCCTTCCGGATGCGATCGCGATCGACGACGTGCTCAGCGGCAAGGGCACCGGCCCCTCCACCGAGCTCCTTGCCGACTACGACCGCCTCATCGCGCTGGCCTACCGCGCGTGGCAGTACCACTTCGAGTTCCTGAACCTCGGCTACGTCGCGTACCTCGACCTCTTCATGTTCTGCAAGGAGGTCTTCCCCCGCATCCCCGACCAGGCGATCGCGACGATGGTGCAGGGCGTCGACATGGAGCTGTTCCGTCCCGACGACGAGCTGAAGAACCTCGCGAAGATCGCGGTACGCGACGGACTCGTTGCTCATTTCGCCGACACGTCGGATGCCGCCGCCCTGCTCGCGGCGATCGCTGCCGACCCCGCAGGCGCGGCATGGACGCAGGCGTGGCAGGGCGCCCAGGACCCGTGGTTCAACTTCACGACCGGAAACGGCTTCTACGCGCACGACGAGTACTGGCGCGACGTGCCCGAGACTCCGCTCGCGTTCGTCAAGGGCTACATCGAGCGGCTGCAGAACGGCGCCGACATCGACCGGCACGTCGATGAGCTCGTCGCCGAGCGCGACCGCATCACCGGGGAGTACGCCGAACTGCTGGACGGCGAGGCTCTGGAGACCTTCCACGGCAAGCTGGGCCTCGCGCGCACGGTGTACCCGTACGTGGAGAACCACAACTTCCACATCGAGCACTGGACGATGGGCGTCTTCTGGCGCAAGGCCCGCCAGCTCTCGGCCGTGCTGCACGCGCAGGGCTTCTGGCCGCAGGCGAACGACATGTTCTACCTCCGCCGCGACGAGGTGCGCGAAGCGCTCTTCGACTACGTGAACGCGTGGATGGTCGGCGCGCCCGCGATCGGACCCGACTACTGGCCCGTCGAGATCGAGCGTCGCCGCGGGATCATCGAGGCGCTCTCCACCGCCCGCCCGCAGCCGGCGCTGAACACGCCCCCCGCGGTGATCACCGAACCCTTCACGCTCATGCTGTGGGGCATCACCGACGACCAGATCCAGAACTGGCTCGGCAAGGGCGACGTCCCCGAAGGCACCCTCAAGGGGATGGCCGCCTCACCGGGCATCGCCGAGGGGCCCGCCCGCGTGATCTCCAGCGCCGACCAGCTCGCCGACGTGCAGGAGGGCGAGATCCTCGTGGCTCCCGTCACCGCGCCCAGCTGGGGACCGATCTTCGGGAAGATCCGCGCGACCGTCACCGACATCGGCGGAATGATGAGCCACGCCGCGATCGTCTGCCGCGAATACGGCATGCCCGCCGTCACCGGCACCGGCACCGCGTCCTCCGAAATCCGCACCGGTCAGATGCTGCGCGTGGATGGCAACTCCGGCACCGTGACGGTCCTCGACTGAGGCGCGACCGTGACCGACACCACGACATCGTCCTCCCCGGCTCCGCCGCGCACCGTGATCGTCACGGGCGCCGCGGGAGGGCTCGGGCGCGCGTTCGCCGAGGCGTTCGCCCGCCGGGGCGATGTCGTGGTGATCGCCGACATCGATCGGACCGGTGCCGAGCGAGCGGCGTCCGAGCTCGCCGCCGAGGGTCTCGACGTCGTCGGCACCGGCGTCGACGTGACGGATGCCGCCTCTTCGGCCTCCCTCGCGGCTCTGGCCGCGGCATCCGGTCCCGGCGGGATCGACGTCGTCGTGAACAACGCGGCGATCTATGCGACCCTCACGCGGTCGCCCTTCGAGGAGATCGACGAAGCGGAGTGGGATCGTGTGATGGCCGTGAACCTCAAGGGTCCGTGGCAGATCGCCCGGGCGTGCTCGCCGCACCTGAACGACGACGGCCGCATCGTGAACGTGTCCTCCGCGACCGTGCTGAGCGGGTCCGCCCACTGGGCGCACTACGTCGCGTCGAAAGCCGGCGTGATCGGCCTCACGCGCGTGCTCGCGAAAGAGCTCGGAGCCCGCGGGATCACGGTGAACGCCGTCGCGCCCGGATTCACGCTCACCGAGGCGAGCCACGGGCTGATCGAGGATGCCGCGTCGTACGGCATCGAGCGGGGATCCATCAAGCGTCCCATCCAGCCCGACGACATCGTCGGCGCCGTCCTCTTCCTCGCCGGTCCGGACGCCGCCTTCATCACCGGTCAGACCCTCGTCGTCGACGGCGGCCGGCAGTTCATCTAGACATTCCAAGGAGCAGCAATGAGCAGAGTCGTCTATACCGCCGATGACGGCAGCGTCACGACGATCGACGGACGACCCGGCGACTCGGTCATGGAGACCGCCGTCCGCAACGGCGTCCCCGGCATCGTCGGCGAATGCGGCGGCAGCCTGTCCTGTGCGACGTGCCACGTTTTCGTCGCTCCGGACACGCTCGAGCTGGTGGGCGGTCCGGGCGATCTCGAGGACGAGATGCTCGACGGCACCGCCGTGGACCGCCGGGAGAGCTCACGGCTGTCGTGCCAGATCAAGCTCGTCGACGGGTGCGAGTACCACGTCACGACGCCGAGCGAGCAGCTCTGATGCAGACCACGCTCATCGTCGGCACGTGCCAGGCGGGCGTGCAGCTCGCCGCGACGCTGCGCGACCTCGGCGACGCCGATCCGATCGTCATGATCGGCGAGGAGGGGCACCGCCCGTACCAGCGGCCGCCGTTGTCGAAGGGGTGGCTCAAGGGCGAGCTCGAGCCCGACGACGTGATCCTGCGCACCCGCCAGTGGTACGAGGATCGCGACATCCAGCTCATCGCGGGCGATCGCGTCGTCACGATCCACCGCGAGCCCGGCGGCTCCGGCGTCGCCCACACGCTCGGCGGGCGGCAGATCCCGTTCACGCGGCTGGCGCTCACCACGGGAGCGTCCGCGCGGCGACTCGCTCTGCCCGGCACCGACTACCGCGGCGTGCACTACCTGCGCGATGCGGACGACGCGATCTCGCTCGGCCCGGCGCTCGCCGAGCCCGGTGCCGAGCGCGTCGTCGTGATCGGCGGCGGCTTCATCGGCCTGGAGGCGGCGGCGGTCGCCCGGCAGCTCGGCAAGAAGGTGACGCTCGTCGAAGGGACCGGGCGCCTCATCGGCCGCGTGGTCGCCGAGCCGACGAGCGACTTCTACCTCGCGGCCCACCGCCGGCGCGGCACGGAGGTGATCCTCGGCGCGCGGCTCGCGCGGATCCTCGGAGAGGATGCTTCCGCCGCGGGGCGGCGCGGTTCGGTCACCGGCGTCGAGCTCGAGGACGGTCGTGTGCTCCCGGCGGACCTCGTCGTGGTCGGCATCGGCGTGATCCCGCGGGTCGAGCTCGCCGTGCAGCTCGGCCTCGACGTCGCCGGCGGCATCGTCGTCGACTCCGCGTGCCGCGCGTCGGACGGACGCACCGTCGCCGCCGGCGACTGCGCGATCATGCCGAACCCGTACCCCGCAGGTCTCGGCGGCATGATCCGCATCGAGAGCGTCAACAACGCCCTCGAGCAGGCGAAGATCGCCGCAGCGACGCTGCTCGGTCAGGACGCGTCGTACTCGACGGTGCCGTGGTTCTGGTCGGACCAGGCGGACCTCAAGCTGCAGATCGCCGGGCTCTCGGCCGGCTACGACTCCGTGGTCGTGCGGGGCGAACCGGATGCCGAGAGGTTCGCCGTCCTGTACTACCGCGACGGGCGGCTCATCGCCGCCGACTGCGTCAACCAGCCCGCCGAGTTCCTCGCGATCAAGCAGGTGCTCGCCAAGGGCAGGACCATCCCCCCGCTCGCCGCCGCCGACACCGGCGTGCCGCTGAAGCAATCCGTCGTCGACGCCCCCGTGGCGCTCGCATCCTGAGGTGAGGCCATGACCGTCCAGACCACGAACCCCGTCGACATCTCCCCGATCCACGCCGACGACCGGGATCGCGACCTCGACCCGATCTGGCGGGCGATCGTCGCCGAATCGCGCACGCGTGCGAACGACATCCACCTGCCGATCTCGTTCGCGTTCGCCGAGCGACTGTGCGACGCCTACCCGGATGCGGACGCCCTCGTCGTCCGCGTCGCGATCCTCCTGCACGACACCGGCTGGGCCCGCGTGGACGAGACCCGCATCCTGAGCGAGGGGTTCACCGGCGACTGGCGCAAGGCCGACGTGCGCTACGAGCACGAGCGGCACGGCTGCGACATCGCGCGTGAGGTGCTGCCCCCGCTCGGCTACGACGACGAGTTCGTGGCGCGCGTGACCGACATCATCGACGGGCACGACACCCGCCCCGAGTCCCACTCGCTCGAAGACAGCCTCGTCCGCGACGCCGACCGGCTCTGGCGCTTCACGCCGGCGGGCATCGCGCTCGCGTCGGGGTGGTTCGGCCTGACACCGGCGGAATACTGCCGGCGTCTGCGGTCCGAGATCGTGCCCGAGCTGCTCACCGAGGCCGCGGTGCAGATGGCGGAGGCCGAGCTCGCGCGCTCCGAGGTGCTGCTCAAGACGGAGCAGCTGTCGTGAGCACGCTGGCCGACCTGCCGACGGATGTTCCGGGACTCGTCGAGCGGATGCGGGAGCGCCACCGCGCAGCCATCGCCGACGTGCCTTACGCCGAAGTGGCGACCCTGCGGATCGGCGGAGACGAGGTCGCGTCGTCGGGGTCCGTGTCGCCGGTGATCGATCCGGCGACGGGGGAGCGGTGGGGCTCGGTTCCCGAGGCTTCGGCATCCGAGGTGGATGCCGCCGTGCGTGCGGCGCGCGCGGCGTTCCCCGCGTGGGCGGCGCTCGCACCGAGCGCCCGCGCCGACGCCCTTCGGCGCATGGCGGCGGCGATCGAGCGTCGGGCCGAACCTCTCGCGCTCACGAACACGCTTGAGAACGGGTCGCCGATCGCCGAGACGTCCGGTGCTGCAGGGAATGCGGCAGCCATTCTGCGGGTCTTCGCCGATCTGGCGGGCTTCCTCGAGAATCCGGACATCCGTCCGTTCCCCGGCGGCGTCAACGAGACGCTCGTCGCGCGGGATCCGGTGGGGGTGTGCGCGCTCATCGCGCCGTGGAACTTCCCGATCAACCTCGTCGTGATCAAGCTCGCCCCGGCGCTGCTGGCCGGGTGCACCGTCGTGATCAAGCCCGCCTCACCCACTCCGCTCTCGGTGCGCTTCCTCCTCGACGCGGCGGATGAGGCCGGCATCCCGCCCGGCGTGATCAACCTCGTGACCGGAAGCGGGGCGACGGGAGATGCGCTCGTGCGGCATCCGGACGTCGACAAAGTGGCGTTCACCGGGTCGACCCCCGTCGGCCGGCGGATCGCCGCGGCGTGCGGCGAGCTCCTGCGGCCGGTGACGCTCGAGCTGGGCGGCAAGTCCGCGGCGATCGTGCTGCCGGATGCCGACCTCGACGCGATGGCGGGAGTGCTGCTGCGCAGCTGCATCCGCAACACCGGGCAGACCTGCTACATCTCGACCCGCCTGATCGCGACGCCGGAGCGGTACGACGAGCTCGTCGAGATGGTGACCTCGGTGATCGGCGCGGCGTCGGTCGGCGATCCGCTGGATCCGACCACGGTGTTCGGCCCGGTCGCGACCGCCGCGCAGCAGGCTTCGGTGCGCGGCTTGATCCGGGCGGGGGTGGAGGAAGGCGCGCGCGTGACGCTCGGCGGCGATGTTCCCGCGCCGGTGGCCGGTGGGGCGTTCGTCGCGCCGACGGTCTTCGCGGATGTACGCGCGGACATGCGCATCGCGCAGGAGGAGATCTTCGGGCCGGTCGTCACGATCCTGCCCGCGCGCGATGTCGACGACGCGGTGGCGATCGCGAACTCGACGCGGTTCGGCCTGGGCGGCATCGTGTTCGGTGCAGACGAGGATGCCGCGCTGCGCGTCGCGCGCCGCGTGGACACCGGCTCGATCGGTCTCAACTTCTTCGCGTCGAACCACTTCGCGCCGTTCGGTGGGCGCCATGATTCCGGGCTCGGCCTCGAGTACGGCGTCGAGGGTCTGTCCGCGTACCTGACACCGCAGTCCGTGCACCGTCGCGCCCGCTGAGCCCGCGTCTCCGGGCTGCCGCGCCTCGCCGCCTCCCGCCGAGATGGTCCCTTTCCCGCCGAGATGGTCCCTTTCCCGCCGAGGTGGTGCCCACCGTGTCGTAACGAAACCCACCATTTCGGCGGAGAACCAACCGTCTCGGGAGGAAATCCGCCATCTCGGCGGGGCGCGCTCACTGAGGCAGGGACGGATGCCGCTCCCCGGCGGCCCGCGTCGGGATGAACAGCCCGACCACGAGCGCGAGCCCCGCGGCGGCCAGCCCCAGGACGAGCGACAGGGTGAAGCCCGCGCTCGACGGCACCGCGACGCCGCCGACATCGACCGCGGACGCGGCCAGGACCGCGCCCACCACGGCCGCGGCCGTCGAGGTGCCGAGCGAGCGGAACAGGGCATTGAGTCCGTTCGACGCGCCCGTCTCGCTCTGCGGCACCGAGCGCATGATGAGCATCGGCATCGACGCGTAGCCGAACCCGATTCCCGCCCCGATCAGGATGTTCGCCACGAGGATGTGCCACACCTCGGACGAGAACAGCAGCGTGAATCCGTATGCCGCGATGAGCGAGACCGCGCCGAGGAGGAGCAGGAGCTTCGGTCCGGTGCGCGTCGCGATCCGCCCGGCGACCGGGGACAGCACCATCATCACGAGCCCCGACGGCATGACGATCAGGCTCGCCACCAGAAGCGACAGCCCGAACCCGACGCCGGTCGCTGCCGGCAGCTCGAGCAGCTGCGGGTAGACCACGTTCGACGCGAACAGCGAGAACCCCATCGCGACCGAGGCGATGTTGGTCAGCAGCACCGCGGGCCGGGCCGCCACTCGAAGGTCCAACAGCGGCGCGTCGATGCGCAGCTCGTACCAGCCCCACACCAGCAGCACGGCGAGTCCGCCGAGCCCGCACGCGAGCACGGCGGGCGAGCCCCAGCCCCAGTCGCCGCCGCGCGAGATCGCGAGCAGGATCCCGATCAACCCCAGCGCCAGGCCCACCGCACCCACGTAGTCGAACCGGCCGGCGGTGCGCAGCACGCTCACCGGGACGATCCAGAGCACGAGCGCGAAGACGACCACCCCGAGTGCCGCGGCCATCCAGAACAGCACGTGCCAGTCGCTGCGCTCGGTCACCAGGGCACTGATCGGGAGGCCCAGCGCACCGCCCACCCCGAGCGTCGCGCTCATGAAGGCGATCGCCGAGTCCACCCGGTCCTCGTGCAGCACGTCGCGCATGATCGAGATCCCGAGCGGGACGACGCCGACGATCGCGCCCTGCAGGGTCCGGCCGACGATGATGCCGATGATCCCCGGAGACAGCGCGGCGATCACCGAGCCGACCACCATCACCGCCGTCAGCACCAGCACGATGCGCCGCTTGCCGTACATGTCGCCCAGGCGCCCCGAGATCGGCGTGATCACCGCGGCGGCCAACAGGGTCGAGGTGACCACCCACGCGGTGTCCTCGCGACTCGCGTCCAGCAGCTCGGGCAGCTTCGACTGGATCGGCACCATCAGCGTGAACATGAACGACGAGCACAGCCCCGCCGCGGCGAGCACCGCGATGATGGCGCCCTGACTCGGCATCCGGGAGAGACGTCTTCGTGCGTCCTCGTCCCGTGATCCCATCATTCGAGGCTATCGCCCGCTCACCTGTCCACGGCTGCGGCGGCCGACCACCGCGCGCGACACCCGCGAGTACCGTGGAGCGCATGGCCGATTCCGCCGCCGACCGTGGCATCAGCATCCGCCCGCTCGACACGGTCGAGGAGGTGTTCCGCGCCTCGGCCGTGCTCGCCGAGGTGTGGGGAGGCGACCGCTCCGGCATGCCGCCGAACCTGCTGCGCGCGCTCGCGCACTCCGGCAACTACGCCGTCGGGCTGTACGACGGCGAGGCGATGATCGGCGCGTCCGTCGCGTTCTTCGCCGCCCCCGCGGAGCGCTCGATGCACTCGCACATCACCGGCGTCCTGCCGGGCCTGCAGAGCCGGGGTCTCGGCCGCCTGCTCAAGCAGCATCAGCGCGAGTGGGCTTTCGCCCGCGACGTCGGCCACATCACGTGGACCTTCGACCCGCTCGTGGCCCGCAACGCGCACTTCAACCTGCGCGTGCTCGGCGCCCGCGTCACCGAATACCTCGTGAACCAGTACGGCCCCATGGACGACGGAGTCAACCGCGGCGACGAGTCCGACCGGATCATGGTGTCGTGGGCCCTCGCCGCCCCGCCCGTGCCGACGCCGCCCGCCGACCGGGTGGTCGCCGCCGTCGCCGTGCCCGAGGACATCGCCGCGCTGCGCGACGAGGCGCCGGCGGATGCCGCAGCCTGGCGCGTCCGCGTGCGCGAGGAGTTCCTCGCCCGGCTGTCCGAGGGCCTTGTCGTCGGCGGGTTCGACGACGACCGCGGGTACGTGTTCGTGCGCCCCTGAACCCCCGTGTATCAGGGGGGCGCTTCGATGCTCCTGATTCACGACGCGCGCCTGCGCGCAGAATCGGGGGGATGCCGTGCACACGCTCATCGATCGTCTGGTGGCGGTCTTCACACGCCCGCAGCGGCGCGGGGTGCGACTCGTCCGTCGCGCCGGCCGGCCCCGCCGGGCCCGCACGACCTTCATCGCTCCCGACGCGCACCTCGTCGTATCCTGACCGCGCACCCGCCGCTCGAGATCGGACCCGCCATGCTCCGCCGCACCCTCGCACTCTCCGCCGCCACCGTCCTCCTCGGCCTGGGACTCACCGCCTGTACGAACCCCATCGACCAGCTCGTGCAGGGCGGGGTCGAGCAGG
Source organism: Microbacterium lacus (assembly GCF_039531105.1). Classification (NCBI taxonomy): domain Bacteria; kingdom Bacillati; phylum Actinomycetota; class Actinomycetes; order Micrococcales; family Microbacteriaceae; genus Microbacterium; species Microbacterium lacus. The sequence goes on along the minus strand of NZ_BAAAPK010000002.1, from coordinate 125,428 downwards.
GCGTCGAGGAGGCGATCGAGCAGGCGACCGGCGGCAACGTCGACATCGATACCGGAAGCGGCGCCTCACTTCCCTCGGACTTCCCGGCCGACGTGCCGGTGCCGCCCGGCACGATCACGTCTTCGCTCACGACCGACGGCATCTTCCAGATCATGACGACGCTCGACGACGTCGCGCAGGGCGCCACGTTCGCGGAGGAGGTCGAGGCCGCCGGCTACACCCTGACGACCTCGCAGGACCTCGGTGAGATGAAGGTCTGGATCCTCGAGAACGGCACCTGGACCCTCAGCGTCACCACGATCGACGGCGAGAGCCCCTACCTGTCGTACACGGTCGGCCCGGTCGGCTGAACCGTCCCGGGCGTAGCCTGGGCGCATGCCGATCGCCCGCCCCGCCCCGGCCGTGACGCTCGACGGGTTCGAGCTGCGCGTGCTGCAGATCCCGCTCGTCGCGCCGTTCACCACGAGCTTCGGCACCGAGGCGGTGCGCGAAGTGATCATCGCGCGTGCCCTCACCGCCGACGGTGACGGCTGGGGCGAGGTGGTCACGAGCGCCGCACCGCTGTACTCCAGCGAATACACGCAGGGGGCGTGGGATGCCGCGCTCCGCTTCCTGATCCCCGCCCTGCTCGCGGAGCGCACGCTCGCCCCCGAACAGGTCGCGGGCGCGCTGCATCCGTTCGTGGGACACCGCATGGCCAAGGCGGGGCTGGAGCTCGCCGTGCTCGACGCGGCGCTGCGCGCCGCCGGCCGACCGCTGGGGGAGTACCTGGGCGCGGTGCGCGACCGCGTGCCGAGCGGCGTGAGCGTCGGCATCCAGCGGGATCCGGCCGCTCTCGTCGAGGTCGTCCGGGGGTACCTCGACGAGGGATACGTGCGCATCAAGATCAAGATCAAACCCGGCCGCGACGTCGCGGACACCGCGGCCGTGCGGGACGCGTTCGGCGGCATCCCGCTGCAGGTGGACGCGAACTCCGCCTACACGCTCGCCGACGCGGACACGCTGGCGGAGCTGGACCGCTTCGACCTCCTGCTGATCGAGCAGCCGCTGCAGGAGGACGACATCGTCGACCACGCGACCCTCGCGCGGCGGTTGCGCACCCCGGTGTGCCTGGACGAGTCGATCGTCTCGCGCAAGGCCGCGGTCGACGCGCTCGCGCTGGGGTCGGCATCCGTCGTCAACATCAAGGCCGGCCGCGTCGGCGGCTACCTCGAGGCCGTCGCGATCCAAGACCTGTGCCAGGCGGCCGGCATCCCGGTGTGGTGCGGCGGGATGCTCGAGACGGGGATCGGCCGGGCCGCGAACGCCGCGCTCGCCGCTCTGCCGGGCTTCTCGCTGCCGGGCGACGTGTCGGCCTCGAGCCGGTTCTACGCGCGCGACATCGTGACCGAGCCCGCCGTGCTCGAGGACGGGCACGTGCGCGTGCCCACCGGCGCGGGCCTGGGCGTCGAGATCGACCCGGTCGCGCTCGAAGACTTCACGGTCGCGCGCGAAATCGTGCGGCGGTAGGCGGTTCAGGCATGGGTCGCGGCGGCTCGGCGTTCACAACTCCCGCATTCCGCGCGCCTGCGATGCCGGGTGCGGCGTCTTTCCGCGACCGGCTCGGAGGCCGGGGACGGAAACGTAGGAGTTATGCACAGCTGCTCGCGGTGACCGCCGTCCTCGCGCTTGCGGCGTGCGCCCCGCAACCCGCCGAAACCGGGGGAACACCGGCCGCGCTGCCCGCGGGAGTCCAGGTCGAGCTGTTCCAGCTGCGCTCGGACGTCGCCGAGCGCGGCGCGCAGGTGCGCGTGATCAACGACTCCGACGAAGACCTCACGATCACCCGCCTGACCTTCGCGGACGACTGGTTCGACGGCGAGGCCGTCCGCGACCGCACGAGCACGATCGCCGCCGGCCGCACGGTCGACCTTCGCTTCGGCCTGCCGCCGTCGGCGTGCGACCGTGAGCCGGATGCCGCCTCCCGCACGAGCCGCGTGACCCTCGAGCTCGCGGACGGCAGCACCGCCACGGTCGAGGTCGACGACCCGCTCGGATTCACGACCCTGATCCACGAGAAGGAATGCCTCCGCGCCGACCTCGCGAAGGCTGTCGCCCTGGAGTGGACGGAGTTCACCCCGAGCGCCGCGCCCGCTCCCGCCGCATTGACCCTCGGGATCGCGCCGGTCGGCGGCGCGGCTGCGGCGGAGCTCCTCGACGTCCAGACCACGAACCTCCTGAAGTTCGGCGATCAGCCGACGCCCTTCCCGCTCGGCCTCACCGTCGCCGGTACGGATGTCGCCACCGACGTGACCGTGCCGATCGTGCCGTTGCGCTGCGACCCGCACGCGGTCATGGAGGACAAGCGCGGCACGGTGTTCAATGTGCAGGTGCGGGTCGACGGCACCGAAGGTGCGGTCGAGGTCGCCGCTCCCGAGGCGATGCGCGGCGAGATCCTGCGCTGGGTCGCGGACTGGTGCGGGTTCGGGCCGGGCTGATCAGTCCACCGGGTCCCGCGGGTTCTTCCGCGCGACGATGAGCGGATCGATCGGCGTGAACGGGAACCTCGGCAGAGCGCGCTCGGGTACCCCGAACGACGCGGCGAGCACTTCGCGCGAGAACGCCGACGCGGTCGCCCGATACCCGATGTCGCCGGGGGTGGGCTGGTCGAAGAAGATCAGGAAGTGGATGCCGTCATCCTCGAGCGCCTCGATGTGATGCGGGTACGCGCGGGGGATGAAGTACGCCTGGCCGGGCCGCAGCTCGTATTCGTCCAGCGTCCCGTCCGGTGACAGCACGCGCATGCGCCCGTGTCCGCGGTGGACGTACCCGAGCTCCGCGGTGACCGGGTGCCAGTGCGGCTCGCGCATCCCGGCCCCGCCGATCGTCAGCGAGTACATCGAGATGTCCTCCAGCGCCGCCCAGAACTGCTTCCGCGCGAGCTTCGCACTGCCGTACGGGTACGCGAGCGGCGCGATCTGCCCGCCGAGGTCGAACAGCCGGGCGTTGGGCAGGCCCGCGGTGTCGGGAATGCGCGCGGCGCCTTCGCGGCGCACGAGCTGGGAGGCGTCGCCGCGGGGGAACGCCTGGAATGCGGATGCCGGAAGGTCGTACGTGTTGCCGAGCACGGCATCCGTCATCGCGTTCATGCTCGACTGCAGCGAGAAGTGCTTCGGGCGCGAGCTGCGCAGCGCCGCGATGATCTCGGCGGTCTCGTCGCCGATGTTCTCGAGGTGATAGACCGCCCCGGATTCGACGTGGTACATCTGCCCCGGGCCGACGACGAACGACGAGAACGCATCGGCGTTGCCGAGCATCGAGACGAGAACGGTGCCCGAGACGACGTACGCGAGCTGATTGGCGTTGACATTCCACTGCGGTTCGCGGACGGCGCCGGGCTCGAGCACGATGCGCTTGATCGACAGGCGCTTCAGGATCGGGAACCGCTCGCGGGTGAGCTCGTCGATCCGGCCGAGATCGCTCTCGAAGGCCGGCGCCGCGCCGGCGAGGTCGCGGACGTGGACGGACTGCTCGGGCATGAGGCCTCCTCGGACGAGTAGGAAGGTGCTGGGCACCACGCTAGCTAGACTTGACGGATGCCGCGCGCGGCTCTCTGCGCGCATCGCGCCTCCCTCACCCGACCATTGGAGCCACCGTGGCCGAGCAGTCCCGCCTCGACAAAGTCATCGCCCTCGCCCGCCACCGCGGGTTCGTGTTCCAGGCCGGTGAGATCTACGGCGGCTCGCGCTCCGCGTGGGACTACGGCCCGCTCGGCACGGAGCTGAAGGAGAACATCCGCCGGCAGTGGTGGCAGACCTTCGTCCGCGGCCGCGGCGACATGGTGGGCCTGGACTCCTCGGTGATCCTTCCCAAGCGCGTGTGGGAGGCCTCCGGTCACGTCGCGACGTTCACCGACCCGCTCGTGGAGTGTCTGCACTGCCACAAGCGCTTCCGCGCCGACAACCTGATCGAGGACTTCGAGGCGCGCAAGGGTCGCCCGGCCGAGAACGGTCTCGCCGACATCCCGTGCCCGAACTGCGGCACGAAGGGTCAGTACACCGAGCCGAAGGCGTTCTCCGGCCTCGTGAAGACCTACCTGGGCGTCGTGGACGACGAGTCGGGCCTGCACTACCTCCGCCCCGAGACCGCGCAGGGCATCTTCGTGAACTTCTCGAACGTGCTCACCGCGTCGCGCAAGAAGCCGCCGTTCGGCATCGGCCAGGTCGGCAAGGCGTTCCGCAACGAGATCACCCCCGGCAACTTCATCTTCCGCACGCGCGAGTTCGAGCAGATGGAGATCGAGTTCTTCGTGCCGCCGGCCGAGGCGCAGGAGTGGTTCGATCACTGGGTCGAGGCGTGCTGGAACTGGTTCGTCGACCTGGGCATCGATCCCGCGCACATGCGCCGATACGACGTGCCCGAGGAGGATCGCGCGCACTACTCGGATGGCACGATCGACGTCGAGTACGAGTTCGGCTTCCCCGGCAAGCAGTGGGGCGAGCTCATGGGCATCGCCAACCGCACGGACTACGACCTCTCCAGCCACACCGAGGCGTCCGGCCAGAGCCTGTCGTACTTCGATCAGGCCAGCGGCGAGCGCTACACGCCGTTCGTGATCGAGCCGTCGTTCGGTCTCACCCGCGCGATGATGGCGTTCCTCGTGGACGCGTACCGCGAGGAGGAAGTGCCGAACGCGAAGGGCGGCACCGACTCGCGGACGGTGCTCAAGCTCGACCCGCGTCTGGCCCCGGTGAAGGTCGCGGTGCTTCCGCTCTCGCGCAACGAGCAGCTCTCGCCGATCGCGCGCGAGGTCGCGGCGGACCTGCGCGGCGAGTGGAACGTCGACTTCGACGACGCAGGCGCGATCGGTCGCCGCTATCGCCGGCAGGACGAGATCGGCACGCCGTTCTGCGTCACGATCGATTTCGACTCGCTCGAGGACCGCGCCGTGACCGTGCGCGATCGCGACACGATGGCCCAGGAGCGCGTGCCGCTCGAGACCCTGCACGCCTACCTCGCCGAGCGCCTGCGCGGCGCCTGAGCTCGCGGGCGCACCATCCCTTCGGTGGGCGCTTTCTGTCGCCTCCGGCCCATGAGGCGGCGGATGTCGCCCACTCAAGGCGCGCGTCGCCCTTTCGGTGGACGCCATCTGTCGCTTCGCCGCGGATGGGGCGACGGATGCTGCCCACTGAAGCGAACGGGTCAGGCGGCGAGCCCGCTCCAGACGAACGAGATCGTCGCGGCGGCGGCATCCTGCCACGGCACCCCGTTCAGGAGGTCGTCCGTCGCGAGCGTCGCGACCCCGTGCACCGCGGCGAACGCGACGAGCGCCTGTTGCGCAGGGTCGCCCGCGCGGAGGTCGCCCGAGGCCTGACCCGCGACGAAGAGCTCGACGAGTCCGTGCATGCCGACGTGGCTGGCCGCGACGAGTTCGGCGCTCGCGTCCGGGTGGTGCTTCGCCGCGTACATGACTCCCAGCACCGCCGGGTGCGCGACCGCGAACGCGACGTACGCGTCGCCCACGGCGCGGAAGCGCTCGGCGAAGGCGGATGCCGAGGTGGCGGCATCCGTCAATGCCCTGTTGAGCCGCTCGAAGCCCTGGAGGGCGACCGCGTCCAGCAGCGCCTGCTTGTCGCGGAAGTGGCGTGCCGAAGCGCCGTGACTCACGCCGGCATCGCGGGCGAGCTGACGCAGGGACAGGGCCTCGGCGCCCTCGGTATCCACCACGCTCCACGCGCGCTCGAGGAGATCGGCGCGCAGATTGCCGTGGTGGTAGGTCATGCCCTCACGCTATCTCAGTGTTGGCATTGACAACAATGCTGTCACTGTCTACATTGACATCATGACCAGAAACCACCGCGGCACGACCGCCCTCATCACCGGCGCGAGCGCCGGCCTCGGATCCGAGTTCGCGCGCCAGTTCGCCGCCCGCGGAGCGGACGTCGTGCTCGTCGCCCGCCGCGAGGAGCGCCTGCGCGACCTCGCCGCCTCGCTGGAGTCCGGCTACAACGTGACCGCGACCGTGATCGGGCTCGATCTCGCCCGGCCGGATGCCGCGGCCGAACTGCGGCGAGAACTGCAGGCGCGCGGCCTGTCGGTCGACACCCTCGTGAACAACGCCGGCTTCGGAATGAAGGGCGACTTCGTCGAGGCGGATCCCGCGCGGATCGCCGAGATGGTGCAGCTGAACGTCTCCTCGCTCGTGGCGATCACGCGGGAGTTCCTCCCCGACCTGGTCCGTGCGGGACGCGGCGCCCTCGTGAACATCGCGAGCACGGCGGCGTACCAGCCGTGCCCGAGCATGGCGGTGTACGGGGCGACGAAGGCGTTCGTGCTGAGCTTCACGGAGGCGCTCGCGTATGAGACGCGGGAGTCGGGGCTCGGCGTCCTCGCCGTGAGCCCGGGCGCGACGCGCACCGAGTTCTTCGACGTGGTGGGCGGCGAGGACGCATCGGTCGGGCGGTTCCAGACCCCCGAGCAGGTCGTCTCGCTCGCTCTGCGCGAGCTGGACCGGCGCAGCACGCCGCCGAGCGTGGTGTCCGGCCGGATGAACGCGATCACCGCCAAGCTCGTGGGCTTCATGCCCCGCCGCACCGCCCTCGCCGTGAGCGGTCGCGTCCTGGGCTGACGTCGACTCCGAGGTCATCGATTCCTGGGGCATGATGCCGCGCCGCTAACGTGGTCCCAGGGGGATGGATGGGTGACGGAACGATCGTGCGCGCCGATGCGGGGCCGGTCACAGCGGCGGTTCTGGAGGGGCGGACTGCACTCCTGCTGTTTCGCATCGGCGGTACGCGCGCGATTCCACTGAGCCGACTCACCCCCGAGGCTCGTCTGGCGTATCGCGAACACTCGCGTGAGACGACCGTGCGGACAGCCGCGGGGAGCAGCCGAGCGGCCGTCATCGCGGTCAGCCCCCTCCTCGTCCTGGCGATCAGCACCGCGCTCGGCGTGCCCGGTGTCGGCCCAGGGTGGATCACGTGGCTGTGGTGCTCCGCGCTGTGCGCGATCAACGCGCTGTTCTTGATCGGTGGGCCGGTGCTGTGGAACGCCCTGCTCACCGCCGCTGTCGCCATCGACCGCCTCGGGCTGTCGTCCTCGGATGCAGATGCGATTGCCGACTGGATCCGAGCGCACTACGTACGCATGTCGCTCCAGATCGCCGGCGTCGTCGCGGGTGCGGGAACCGGAATGGCCCTCCTCTTGTGGGTGAATGATGCCTCCCGGGGCCAGTTCAGCCTCGGTCCCGGCGAGTTCCTGACGATGGCACTGACGGCGGCGCTGGCAGCCAACGGGCTGTGGATCCTCTGGTGGATAGCCGCACTCGTCCCCGTGCTCGGAAGCAGGCCCAGCCTGCGACTGGACTGGCACAACCCGGCTCGCACACCCGCCATCGTCTTCCTGAATCGGGCATTGTGGAAAGTGGGCGGCGCGATCTCGCTCGGAATGGTCCTGTTGGCCATCGCGGTGCAGGGTCAGCCATCGCCCTTCATGTCCTGGGTCAGCACGCCGCAATCCTGGATCGCCGCGGTGATCGTCGAATTCGTCGCCTTTCTCATCGTCGGAGCGGTCTTCGTCCGTGACGCCATCTGGGCCCAGTGGCACGTGCTGCGTCTGGTGCGCAGGCAGATCGACAGGTGGCGGGCTCCCGTAGACAGCAGGCTTCGTCGCCTGGCCGCCACCTACCCGGATCCGGGCCTGCGCGGAGGCAAGGTCCTTTACTACGCCGAGTTGGATCGCCACTTCGACTCGTTGCGCTCCGTCGATCTGAATCTCGGGTGGGCGCTCGCGTGGGCGACCAGCATCTTCGGTGCGGCAGCGAGCGTCCTCGCGACCGCCATCTCGATCACACCAGGCTGACTGCGCCTCCGCGAGAGGGCACATCTGTAGGGCGACACGCCGCTCGGGAGGTGCGTTCGTGCCCTCTCGCGGGTGCAGGTGGGTCAGGACCGGCGGAGGTCCTGGGCGAGCATCACGATGATCCCGCTCGGACCGCGCACATACGTGAGCTTGTAGACGTCCCCGTACCTCGCCACTCCGCGCAGCGGCTCGCAGCCGTGCCGGGCGGCGATCGCGAGCGCCTCGTCGAGGTCATCGACCGAGAACGCCACCCGGTGCATGCCGATCTCGTTCGGCCGGGTGGGCTCGGTCTCGATCGCGTCCGGGTGGATGTATTCGAAGAGTTCCAGCCGACCGTCGCCGCCGGGTGTCTGCAGCATGGCGATCTTCGCGTGATTGCCGTCCAGGCCCACCGCGGTGTCCGTCCATTCGCCGCTCACGGTGTCGCGGCCGATCTCCTCCAGCCCGAGATCGGTGAAGAACGCGATCGTCGCCTCCAGATCGCGCACGGCGATCGCGACGTTCTCGAACCGGATGGGCATGCGGTGCACACTACTCGTGGCCCGGCGTAGCGTGAAGGCATGGCTGCCCTCCCCGCCGAAGGCTGGCGAGCGATCGTCGCCGCCCTGGCGAACGACACCGCCCGGGCGGTCTACGCCGAGTTCGTGACGGCAGGAGCGAGTCCGACGCTCGACGCACTGTCGCCGTCGCGCGCACGGCACGTCCGCGAGGCGCTGACGCGCTCCGGCCTGCTGTCCGTGGACGGCGCCGATCTTCGTGTGGTCCCGGATGTCTTCGCCCGTGCCCTGGTCGCGAGTCCGGTGCGGCCCCGGCCGCAGGGCGTCGAGCGTTTCCTCGGGCCGGACGGCCGCATCACCGCGTACCCAGCGGATCGCTCGGTCCGGGCCGAACTCCTGGCGCACGTGGCCGCCCGTGCCTTCCCCGACGATCGCGTTCTCAGCGAGCGCGAGGTCAACGAGCAGCTCGCGGCGTTCACCGACGACGTGGCGGTGCTGCGCCGCCACCTCGTCGACCACGGCGAGCTCGCCAGGACCCGGTCCGGCTCGGAGTACGCGCGCCCCTGACCGCGCGAAGGCCCCGTTCGGAGGGGATCGAGGTTCCGGAGGGGCCGTGCGCGGCATCCGTCCTCAGAATCCTCGATCTCCGCGGCACGCCTGACCGCCGAGAGGTATCACGCGCGCCGCCCCTACCTCCTCATCGGTATCACCAGCCGATGATCGGAGCCGTTCCCATGCCTGCGAACCCCGCCCTCCAGCCCCTCGCCCTCTTCACCCGCGGACTCGAGGAGGCCCGCACGCTGTCCCTCGCGAACGGCTGGGTCACCCCGATGCCGCCCGTGGTGCTCACCGGCACCGAGGTCACCCTCGCGGCGGATCAATCGCCGTTCCAGAACCAGCAGGACCGCGGCACGTGCTGGGCGTTCGCCGGGATCGCGGCGCTCGAAGCCGCCTACCGGCGCCTGAAGGGGCTCCAGGTGGGCCTGTCCGAGCAGTATCTGTTCCATATCTGCAAGGCCCACGAGAGCGACTTCGGCAACCACTCGCTCATGGGATTCCAGGGCTCCAGCGACATCGTCAAACACCTCGAACGGATGCGGGTCCCGGAGCGCGCGGACGCTCCCTACCGCACCCAGGCGGACATGATCGCGAACATCCCCGCGGCCGCGACGCTGAACGGGGCGGCGAGCCCGACACAGGAGCAGCGCGACGACTTCGAGTTCGCACCCGCGCACATCCCGTTCGCGGCGCGCGGACGGGCTCGCTACGGCGTGAGAACCTCGGGGGTGCTCACGGACTTCTCCGTCACCGACCTCGAGAACGTGCTCCGCGCGCGACACGAGGTCGTCGTCAACGTGACGGTCGGCGGCGGCGGACATGTGCTCCTGCTCGTGGGGTTCAACGCGGAGCGGCGCTACTTCATCGCCAAGAACTCGTGGGGCGAGGGCGACTTCATCCGCATCCGGTACGAGAACGACCCCACCTTCATGATCAACACCGGGATCGCCCACTACATCATCGATGTCATCGATCCGGCGGCGGACCTCCGGGCGGCCTTCGTCGGCCAGTGGGACATGGACCACGACGGCTGGCGCGGGCGGATGACGCTCCGCCGCTTCACGGACCTGCGCGCGGCATCCGACTCCTTCTCGGCCGTGTCCGCGACCAAGCTCGGCAGCTACTACCTCAACGGCGCGAAGCACGACGTCACGGGGTGGTTCTCGGATGCCGGTCAGACCGTGAACCTGCGCATCGCCGACATCGGCGACGGTGGCCAGGACTTCGCCGTCAGCGTCTATTCGAGCGATGTCGGGCTGGCCGCCGGCGACACGTCATGGGCGGGGATCCCGTTCGGTGCGCAGCTCCGGCGCGGGGGTGTGCCGGCGGCGCCTGCCGACCCGTTCGACCGGGTCGACTGGCTCGGCGAGTGGGAGATGAACCACGACGGATGGCGCGGCGTCCTGACCGTGGACGGTGTCGCGCCCGACGGCGCCGCGGCGTTGGCGTACCGTCGCTCGACGGGCGAGGTGCGACCCGTGCGTGGAGCGGCGCGGGCCGACCGACTGCACGTGCTGGACTTCACGATCGACTTCGGACCCGACAACACCGCACAGCCGTTCACCCTGCACCACCACACGCGCGAGAAGGGCATGGCCTCCGGGTTCACCACGTGGGCCGGCCGCCGCTTCGGTGCAGTGGCGAACAAGGTCTCCGACAAGGCCGCATGGCGAGGATTCGAGCTCGCGCCCGCCGGCAGCGCCGCCGCGGTTCCCCACATCGCCGCGGTGTCGCGGATCCCGAATTCGATGGAGCTGTGGTGGATCGGTCCCGCCGGCTCCGTCGAGGGGGCCTTCTGGTACGACGGCGGGCAGTGGGGGCGATACCAGCTCGCGCCGGCGGGATCCGCCGCTCCGGCATCCGGCATCGCCGCCGTCTCCCGCGTCGCCGGTTCGATGGAGCTCTGGTGGGTCGGCGCCCGCGGGTCGATCGAGAGTGCCTTCTGGTACGAGGGCGGCTCGTGGTCGCGGTACCAGCTCGCACCCGACGGATCAGCGGATGCCGCGACCGGCGTCGCGGCGGTGTCGCGCATCCCGAACTCGATGGAGCTGTGGTGGGCGGGTCCGGCCGGTTCGGTGGAGGCAGCGTTCTGGTACGAGGGCGGCTCGTGGTCGCGGTATCAACTCGCACCCGAGGGTTCGGCGGGCCGCGGCTCGGAGTTCGCGGCGGTGTCGCGCATCCCGGGCTCGATGGAGCTGTGGTGGACGGGGCCCGCCGGTTCGGTGGAGGCGGCGTTCTGGTATGACGGCGGAGCGTGGGGGCGGTATCAGCTGGCGCCGGCCGGGTCTGCCGCCGTCGGAGGGGGGATCGCCGCGGTGTCGCGTATCGAGAACTCGATGGAGCTGTGGTGGACCGGGCCTGCCGGTTCGGTGGAGGCGGCGTTCTGGTACGAGGGCGGCGAGTGGTCGCGGTATCAGCTCGCCGGCCCCGGCGCCGCGCTCCCCTCGAGCGGGATCGCCGCCGTCTCGCGGATTCCTGGATCGATGGAGCTGTGGTTCGCCGGGGCCGACCAGTCGGTCCAGGGTGCGTACTGGTACGAGGGCGGTTCCTGGTCCCGGTACACGCTGGAGGGCCCGCAGCAGTCGGCGAACCCGTTCGCGGTGGCGGCTGTCAGCCGTGTCCCGGGGTCGATGGAGCTGTGGTGGAGCGCCGCGGGCGGCGCGATCCGCGACTCGTTCTTCTACGAGCTCTGACCCCCGGCCTCTCCCGTGCAGAACTCCTCAAACTCGGTGCGCGTGGGGCCGTATTCCGCGCCGTGGGTGTGCGGACCGGGCAGATCTGAGGAGTTCTGCACACGCGTCGCTGCGGCCCCGGGTCGATAGCCTCGCATCATGCCCTTCGCCCTCGGCCTGACGGTCGTCCTCGCCCTGCTCGCCGCCTTCCAGATCGCGCTCGCGCTCGGAGCGCCGCTCGGCCGGTTCGCGTGGGGTGGACAGCACCGGGTGCTGCCGCCCCGGCTCCGGGTCGGCAGCGCGGTCTCGGTCCTGATCTATGTGCTGATCGACCTCATCGCCTGGGACCGCGTGGGTGCGATCGCCCTGTTCCCCGCGGGCTTCGCCGAGGTCGCGATGTGGGTGATCTTCGCCTACTTCATGCTCGGCATCCTGATGAATGCGGTTTCGCGCAGCAAGCCTGAGAGGTTCACGATGGTCCCGGTGACGATCGTGCTCGCCGTGCTCAGCTTGTTCATCGCGCTGGGTTACGGCGCGCTCGCCGCCCCGGCCTGATCGACGCGAAGGGAAGCGCCCATGGACATGAAGCTCGAACTCGTACCCCTGCCGGTCGCCGATATCGATCGTGCCGTGGCGTTCTACCGCGACCGGCTCGGCTTCGTGCTGGACGTCGACGTGTCCCCGGCGCCGGGCGTGCGCTTCGTGCAGCTCACCCCGCCGGGATCGGCGTGTTCGATCTCGCTCAGCCGCGGCGCGCTCGGCATGGATCGGATGCCGCCCGGCAGTGTCCACGGCGTCCACCTGGTCGTCGCCGACATCGTCCGCGCCCGCGCTCAGCTGCAGGAGGCGGGTGTGGACGTGTCGGAGATCATGGAGGTCGGCGGTGGCGTGCGCTATGCCGGGATCACGGACCCGGATGGCAACACCCTCCTGCTCCAGGAGATGGCCTGGCGCACGGGCGAGGACTTCTGACCGCCGGTACGCCGAGAACGCGGAGCGGTTCAGGCGCCCTTCGCGGCCGCCTTCATCGCGCGCTTGTGCTCACGGACCTTCGCGAGGGACTCCGGTGAGACGATGTCGGCGACGGAGCGGAACGAGCCCTCCTCGCCGTACGCGCCGGCCGCTTCGCGCCACCCGGCGCCCGTGAAGCCGTACTGCTTGCCCAGGAGCGCGAGGAAGATCTTCGCCTTCTGCTCGCCGAACCCCGGCAGCGCCTTCAGGCGCTTGAGGACGGTCGCGCCGTCCGGGTCGTCCTGCGTCCAGATCGCGGCCGCGTCGCCGCCCCAGTCCTGCTCGATCGCGGCGCACAGCGACTGCACGCGTCCCGCCATCGAGCCCGGATAGCGGTGCACGGCGGGCGTCTCCTTGAACACCTCCACCAGCGCGTCGGCGTCGTAGGACGCCAGGGTCGCGGCATCCACCGATCCGACCCGCTCCCGGATCTTCAGCGGCCCGGCGAACGCGGTCTCCATCGCGACCTGCTGGTCCAGCAGCATGCCGATCAGCAGGGCGAGAGGGTCGTCGGTGAGCAGGCGGTCGGCATCCGAGTCGCCGGTGATGTGCAGCGTCATCCCGCCAGTCTCCCACTCCCTTCGGGGCTCGGGCAGAGGGCCGGGTTAGGTTGAGATGGCCGCACCCGACCCCCCGGAGGACGCCCATGCCTGCTCGCGCGCTCAGCACGGGACGGCTCGTCCGTGCCCGCGCGGGTGCCCGGCGCGGCTTGCTGCTCACCACGACCGCGACGCTGTCGGTGGCGGTCGCGACGGTGTACGCGATCCTCGCGTCCCTGACGGTCGCCGTCGAGCGTTCGGGGGATGCCGCTCCTCCGGGCGTGCCGCGCGATGAGGTCGCCGCGCAGGTGGCTGCCGGCGTCGTCGCCCTGCTCTCCGCCGCGCCCGCGCTCATCGTGCTCGTTCTGCTCCTGGCCTCCACCGCGGTGCTCCAACTCGGGCGGCTGCTGGCCGCCGCCCGCGAGCAGGACATGGCGAACCTGCGGGCGCGGGGCTTGTCCGGACGCCAGGCGACGGCGCTCGGCGCGATCGAGGCCGCCGCGATCGCGGTGACCGCCAGCGTGTTCGGCCTCGTGTCCGGCGTCGCGCTCACCGTGCTGCTCTTCGGTGCGCAGGCGGCGCTCGAGGCGCTCCCGCTCGGCTGGACGGCGCCGCTCACGGCCCTCGTCCTCGCCGCGGTCCTCGTCGCCGCGCAGCGCCGCCGCTCGGACTCCCGCCGTCGCGGCGCGCGCATCGCGACGGCCGCCGCGATCGGGGTCGTCGCGCTCACCGGCGCCTTCGCGGTCTGGCAGCTGCCTCAGGCGCGTCCCGGGGGTTTCGATCCGATCGTCGCGATCGCGCCGAGCGCGGTACTCCTGGCCGCGGCGCTCCTCGTACTCGCGGTCTTCGCCGCCGGCGCGGCCGCGGTCGCCCGCGCCGGCGCCGCAGGACCCGGCCCGGCGCTCGCACCGCGCCAGGTCGCCCGGCGGCTCCCGGTGTACGCGGTGGCCGTGCTGCTGGTCGCACTCACCTTCGCGCAGGCGCTCTTCGCCGCGGCGTACAGCGCCACCTGGACCGCCGCGGCGACCGACTCCGCCGCCGTCCGGGCGGGCGCCGATCTGCGCGTCGACCTCCCACCGCAGACCGCGAGCCCCGCGACGGTGGCGGACGCCGCAGCCGTCGAGGGTGTGGATGCCGCCGCCGGTGTGCTCGTGGCCCCCATCGAGATCGGCAGCACGGTCGCGGAGATCATCGCGGTGCCCTCCGTCGCGATCCCCACGGTCCTCTCCCCGGCCGGTGGGGCGGTCGATCCGGAGGCCCTCGCGGCCACCGTGACCCCGACCCCCGACTCCGTCGCCGGCGCGCCCGTCGCCCTGGGACAGGAGGCGACCGGCATCCGCGTCACCGTCGAGATCGCGTCGTCGCGCCCGAACGTGGCCGCCGCGTTCCAGCTGAGCGCGACGTTCGTCGACGCGCTCGGTACGCCGACCTCGGCCCGTCTCGCGCTCGATGAGGTCCTGGCGGGCACGACCGCGGTCACCGCGACCGCCGATGTCCCCGCCGGCACCGGCCCCTGGAGCCTTTCCGCGCTGACCGCGGCGATCCCGCCGGCATTCTCGACGGCCGACGTCGGTGTCCGGATCGACACGGTCCAGCCGCTCGCCGGTGACGCGGCCGGCGAGGCCCTCGCCGTCACCGGGGAGGCCGTCCTCGGGGAGAGTGCCGAGGCGGTCCTGTGGGTCGGTGCGGAGCCGGGCGACCCCGCTCCCGTCCGCGCGGCGATCGGGTCGGCCCTCGCGGCGCGCCTCGGCATCGGCCCGGGCGACGGGGTCGAGTTCCGCTACGCCGGCACCGGCCGTCGCGGTGAGCTCGAGGTAGCCGCCGTGGTCGACGCCGTCCCGGGGGCGCAGTCCGGGCTCGCCGTCTTCGTCCCGCTCGATGCGCTCACGGCGTCCGCGCTGCAGCGGGGGACGTCCTTCGTGCCGCCGAACGCGGTCTGGGCCGCCGGTGATCCGGATGCCGATCGCGCGTTCAGCGAAGCACTGGGCGATCGCCCGGTCACGACCGCGGCGCCCGGCGTGACGGCATCCGTCGTCGGCTCCCTCGTCTCCGGCTGGTGGATCGCGGCGGGCGGCTCCGGCGCGCTCGCGCTGCTGGCCGCATTCGCGATCATCCAGACCCTGAGCCTGGACCGGCGCCGCGACCTCGGCGTGCTCCGGGCTCTCGGCCTCACCCCCGGCGCGCAGGCGCGCTCCCGGGCGGGCGAGGTCGCTGCGGTGTTCGCCGCGTCCGCGGTCCTCGGCACGGTCGCCGGAATCGCGGTCTCGTGGCTGGTCGCCCCCGCGCTCGTGCAGGCGGTGACCCCCGGAATCCTCGCCCTCGGCGCGGGGGTCGCGATCGCGTGGCCGCCGTTCGCGATAGCGGCCGCCCTGCAGCTGATCGGTCTGAGCGTCGTCACCGGGATCGCCGCCGTCGGTGTCCGCCGCGCCGCGATCGGCGCGACCGTCGGGGAGGAGGCGCGGTGAGCGCGCGCAGCATCCCGGCGCTCGTGACCCGGCACGTGCGCGCCCGCTCCGGCGGGTCGACCGTCGCTGCTCTCGTGCTCGTGCTGGCCCTCGTGGCAACGCTCGCACCGCTCGCACTCGCGACGCTCGCCGACTCCGCGATGCGCGACCGGCTGGCCGGCCTCGGCGCGCTGGACCGCGACGTCGAGGCGACCGTCGCGGGGCTCCCGCAGGCGGCCGCGCGTGCGGTCGATCCGGCGCTCACCGTCGACGACGTGTGGGGCGGCTTCGAGGCGAGCCTAGAGCAGATCCGTACGCAGGCCGACGCGCCGCTCCCCACACTCCTCGGCCCTGCGCGTGCCGTCGGGATGAGCCTGGACCTGCCTCTGATCGAGACCCCGCGGACCGGATTCGTCACGATCGCGTTCGACCCCGGGTACGCCGAGGAGATCCGCATCGTCCAGGGGCGCGCCCCGGCGCCGGCGACGGACGGCCTCGTCGAGATCGTGCTCTCCGAAGACACGGCCACCGAGATGGACTGGCCGATCGGGCAGACCCGCACGACCGTGGCGGGCGACCTCCGCACATCGATCGTCCTGGTCGGCACGTTCGAGGCGGTGGATGCCGGCAGCGACTACTGGCAGCACGTGCCCTCGGTCCTCCAGCCCAACGTGTTCGACGACGGCAATCAGCCGCGCCGTGTCACGGGCATCGGCTACGCCGATCCTGCGTCGGCCCCGATCTCGTTCTCGCTCCCCGGACCCCAGCGGAGCACGGTCTGGTACCCGTTCGACACGAGTTCGATCGACGCGGGCACGGCGCCGCAGACCGCGGCCGCGCTGCGCAAGCTCACGGCGGTCTCGCACACGATCGGCTCCTCCGCCGACGGCGTCGGCATCCTGAGTCTGCGCTTCACCGCCGACGTCACCGCCACGATCGAGCGCGCACTCGCGCAGGAGCGGGCGACCGCGGCCCTCCTCGCGATGATCGTCGCGGGACCGGTCGGCGTGGCGGCGGCGGTACTGGTGCTCGGATGCCGGCTCGTGCTCGAGCGACGCCGTTCCGCCCTCCGCCTCCTGTCGGCGCGGGGCTCGTCTCCGGGGCAGCTGCGCGCGATCCTCGGCCTCGAGGGGGTGCTGCTGGGCCTCGTTCCGGCGGTGATCGGCGCCCTGCTGGCGGTGGCGATCGGCGCGGCGGTGTGGTCCGCGCCGGTCACGCCCGCGATCTTCGTCCCGGCGCTCCTGCTCGCCCTCGCCCCGCCCGTCATCCTCGCGGTGCTCGCGGGAACGGCATCCGAGCGTCCCTCACGCGCCGACCTCGGGCGGCGCGGCTCCCGCGTGCGGCTCATCGTCGAAGGCGTCGTGCTCGCGCTCGCCGCGGCCGCGGTGGCGCTGCTGTTCCTGCGTGGCACGGAAGCCGCGCAGGGGGTCGATCTGCTGCAGGCCGCCACGCCGCTCCTGCTCGCGCTCGTCGCGTGTCTGATCACCCTGCGCGTCTACCCGCTGCCGCTGCGTCGCGTGTTCGATGCGGCGCGCCGCCGCTCGGCGCTCGGGCCGTTCCTCGGCGCAGCGCGGGCGCTGCGTGAACCGGCGATCGGGCTGACCCCCGTGCTCGCCCTCGTCGTGGGGGTGTCCGTCGCGGTGTCCTCCGGTGTCCTCCTCTCTTCGCTGCAAGAGGGGGTCGCCCGCTCGGCGCAGGCCCAGATCGGTGCGGACCTGAAGATCACCGGCGGCTCCTTCACGGCCGAGCAGCTCGAGGGCGTGCGCGGGATCGAGGGGGTGGATGCCGCGACCGGCGTCTCGGGAGCCGAGACCGCGACGCTCGATGTGGGCGGCCAGAAGCGCCCGACGTCGGTGTTCGTCGTCGACGCCGCCGACCTGCGCACCGTGCAGGGAGACGGACCGGGACTGCTGCCCGCCGGCACCGATCTGACGCCCGGGAGTGCGGCGACGCCGGTCGTCGTCGCCGCGGCGACCGCGGACCTGATCGGCGATTCGACCGAGGTGCGGGTGAACGCGGTCCCCGTCCAGGTCGCCGGGGTCTCCAGCGGTCCGAGCCCGATCGGATCCCGAGAGAACTGGGTCGCGATCGACTCGTCCGCGGCCGTCGAGGTCACCGGACGCGACCCGGCGGATCGCACTCTCCTGCTGAGGCTGGAATCTGCGGCATCCGTCGACGAGGTCTCCGCGGCGGTGCGGGCGCAGCTGGGGGATGCCGTCCGCATCGAGTCGGTCGACCGGATCGTCGCCGGCATCCAGTCCAGCCCCTCCGTGCAGGGCGTGCGCATCGCGCTGTTCGCCGCGACGACGCTCGCGGCGCTGCTGAGCGCGCTCGCGATCGTGATGACCCTCACGCTCGCCGCGCGGCCCCGCGCCCGGGTCCTCGCGCTCCTGCGGACGCTCGGCGCTCCGCCGCGGTCGGCCACCGCGCTGGCCTTGTGGGAAGTCGGCCCACCGGCGATCGCGGCGATCGTCGCCGGGACGCTCTTCGGGGCGCTCGTGCCGGTCGTCGTCCTCGCGGGGGTCGACCTCCGCTCGTTCACGGGATCGACGATTCAGCCCGGCTATCACGTGGATGCCGTCACCCTCGCGATCACGCTCGGCGGCTTCGTCCTGCTGGCGGCGCTGTTCACCGCGATCGCCCTGTGGGTGTCGCGCCGGGCCCGCGCCGCGAGCGCCCTGCGCACCGTGGAGGAAGGATAGGACCATGGCACACGCCGTCACCGATTCGGGAGCCGACATCCTGTGCGTCGATCTGGTGCGCATCTTCAAGGTGCTCACCGGGACGGGCCAGGGCGTCGAGGTGCAGGCGCTGCAGGGACTCAACCTGCGGGTCGACCCGGGCGAGCTCGTCGCGGTCGTCGGCGCCTCGGGGTCGGGCAAGTCGACGCTCCTGTCGATCCTCTCGAGCCTCGACCAGCCCACCGCGGGCGTCGCGTGGGTCGCCGGACACGATCTGCTCACGATGACGGATAAGGAGCGGGTCGTCTTCCGCCGCCGGAGCGTCGGATTCGTGTGGCAGCAGACCTCGCGCAACCTCCTGCCGTATCTGGACGCGAGCGAGAACGTCGCCGCGGCGCTGGCGATCACGGGCGCGCCGAAGGGCGCCGCCGCGCGCCGCGCGCGCGTGGCCGAGCTCCTCGACCTCCTCGAGGTCACGCACTGCGCCGGGCGCCGGCCGGCCGAGATGTCCGGCGGCGAGCAGCAGCGCGTCGCGATCGCTGTCGGGATCGCGAACAATCCGCGCGTCCTGCTCGCGGACGAGCCGACCGGCGAGCTCGACGACGCCACGACCGCGCACGTGCTCGAGTCGATGCGGGCGGTCAACCGCGAACTGGGGGTGACGACGCTCATCGTCACGCACGACCCGAGCGTGTCCGAGCACGTCGCACGCACCGTGCAGATCCGCGACGGGCGCACTTCGACCGAAGTCCTGCGCTCGACCCGGGTCGACGCGGACGGTGCGGAGGAGCACGTGGCCGAGGAGTACGCCGTGCTCGATCGCGTGGGCCGGCTGCAGCTGCCCGACGACTTCGTACAGGCCCTCGACCTCCGCGAGCGTGTCCGCCTCGCGCTCGAACCCGACCACGTCGCCGTCCGGCCGGCACCGCGGACGAGCGACGACGAGGACGCGTCATGACCGCTGTGCGCGCGGAGGCGCTCACCCGCACGTTCTCGACGTCGGCCGGCGAGGTGCACGCGTGCGTCGACATCGACATCGCGGCAGATCCCGGCGAGCTCGTCGTGATCCGCGGGGCCTCCGGCGCCGGCAAGACCACTCTGCTGAACCTTCTCGGCGGCCTGGACCGGCCGACCTCGGGCCGGGTCTGGATCGGTGGGACCGAGGCGACGGCGCTCGACGAGGACGCCCTCGCGTTGCTGCGCCGCGAGCAGCTCGGCTTCGTCTTCCAGTCCTTCGGGCTCATCCCGGTCCTGTCGGCTTCCGAGAACGTCGAGCTCCCGCTGCGGATCGCCCGCGTCGCGGCCGCGGAGCGCGACGCGCGGGTCGCGGAGGCCCTCGCGCTGGTCGGGCTCGCCGATCACGCCGCCCAGCGCCCAGGGGAGCTCTCCGGAGGTCAGCAGCAGCGCGTCGGCATCGCCCGCGCGATCGTCGCGCGGCCCCGCGTGCTGATCGCCGACGAGCCGACCGGGCAGCTGGATTCCCGGACCGCGGCGACCGTGATGGACCTGATCGGCGACCTCGTCCACAGCCAGGGCATCGCCGCCGTGGTCTCCACGCACGATCCGCTGCTCGTGCAGCGCGCCGATCGGGTGGTCGAGCTGCACGACGGCCGCGTCGCCTGACGCTGAGACGACTTCTGCACGTCGAGACCATGGGTGAACCCCACCGTCTCGACGTGCAGATGTCGTTTCACGGAGGAGAGGCCAGCGTCGAAGATAGAGGGGTGGATGCCGACACCTCAGCCCTGGACGACCTCGCCGCGCACGCGCACGACTCCCACGTCGTCGTGATCGGCGGCGGGATCGGCGGACTCGTCGCCGCGCTCGAATGCGCGAAGGTCGGCATCCGCGTCACGCTCCTCGAGGAGGACACGGCGCTCGGCGGCGCGATCCGCACGCACGAGCTCGCGGGTGTCCGCGTCGACCTGGGCGCCGAGGGGTGGGCCACCCGCGGCGGAGCCGTCCGCCGCCTCGTCGACGAGCTCGGTCTCGGCGGGGCCGTCGTGCCCACCGCCCCGCGCGCGGAGTGGATCGCGGGACTGCCGGACGGCGCCGCCCCGGTGCCGGGGGCGACGCTGCGCGGCATCCCGGAGAACCCGTGGGACGAGAGCGTCCGCCGCATCATCGGGTGGCGCGGAGCGTGGCGCGCCTACCTCGACCGCGTCCGGCCCCCGCTGACGATCGGGCAGGAGCGCAGCCTCGGGAAGCTCGTGCGCACCCGCATGGGCGAGGCCGTCCTGGAGCGGATCGTCGCGCCGTTGAGCGTCGGCGGGTTCGCGATCGACCCCGACGACGTCGACGTCGAAGCGGTCGTCCCGGGCCTGAACGCCGCCCTCACCCGCACGGGATCCCTCGCCGGTGCCGTGATGCAGCTGCGCGCCGACCGGGCGAGCGCTGCGAAGAAGGGCCGGCCCGCGGATGCCGGGCTCGAGAGCCTGGACGGGGGCATGAGCCGGCTCGTGGACGCCCTGGAGGAGCGGTTGCGCGCCCTCGAGGTGCGCATCGGCACGGGCACCCGGGTGCTCGGCGTGCAGCGCGCTGCCGGGCAGTGGATCATCGAGACCGACGCGGGAGAGGACGACGATCCCGTCGGGCCCGCCGACCAGATCGTGGTCGCCACGGGCGCCGCCGACGCGCACCGCCTCCTCGGCGCGCTCGTCCCGGAGCTCGCCGAGCCGGCCACGACCGAGCTCGAGGTCGTCACGCTCGTGGTCCGCTCGCCCGCCCTGACAGCTGCTCCGATCGCGACGGCGGTCTACTCGGTTCCGGGTCGCGAGGGTGCGGCATCCGTCACCGATTCGACCGCGCGCTGGCCGTGGATGCAGACCGGCCCCGACGTCCACGTGCTCAAGGTCTCGTTCGGCGGGCCCGGTACGCGTCCGGCGACGGCGGACCTCGATGACCGCGCCGCGGCCGCCCTCGCCCTCGCGCAGGTCTCGGCCGCGCGCGGCGTCGCACTGGACGGCGACGCGCTCCTGGCGTCGCATCGCGGGCGCTACCGCCAGCCCGACCCTGTCTCCGCGCTCGGGCACGCCGAGCGCACCGAGGCGGCGCGTTCGGCGATCCACGGGGTGGACGGACTCGCCGTCGTCGGCGCGTGGCTCGCGGGGACGGGGCTCGCGCAGGTCGTTCCGGATGCCGCGCACGAAGCGGAGCGCGTGCGGCGCACCGCGCTGTGGGGATCCCCGGACGAGCGACCCCTCACCTGACGCCGGTCAGGCCTCGCCGGGCCGGGGAAGCCGCACCGACCAGCCGACCCGCTCGAGCGCTTCGGCCAGCCGCGCGGCCGCTGCGGCCGCGTGCGCGGGTGAGACGTCCGAGCACACGTCGACGGCGAACGGCGGCGGATCGCCGAACTTCGGGATCTGCACCTCCGCCCACGCGTTCGGCTCGAGCGGCACCCGCGGGAAGGCCGTCTGTGCGTTCTCGACCGTGCTGTCGGCGACGAACGCGATGACGTCGAGGGCGTCGAGCTTGGCGATCGGCAGGTCGACGACGAGCATGGCCGAGAACGGCCCGCTCGCGGTGTCGCGCCCGTCGATGCTCACGCGTCCAGTCTGGCAAACGGCGAGACGCCCGGGGCCGCCGACCTATCACAGGGCCCTTCGGATGACCACCGGATGTCGGAATCGGCATACGGCGATAGCCTGGTCGCAGTCATCCAAGGATCCATCCACCGTGAGGAGACCCCATGAGGGGCAAAGTAGGGCTGGTCATCGGACTCGCCGCAGGCTACGTGCTCGGCACTCGCGCGGGTCGCGAGCGCTACGAGCAGATCAAGGCGCAGGCCGAGAAGGTCTGGAACCTCGATCCCGTGCAGGAACAGGTCACGAAGGTGAAGGAGTTCACCAAGTCCACGGCGATGGCGCTGCCGAGCACTCTCTGGGACAGCGCGGTCAAGGTCACGAAGGCGGCCACCTCGAAGGGCACGCCCGGCCAGAAGCTCGATTCGGCGATCAAGACCGGTCGCGCACAGGTCGACGATGTCAGCCGAGCCGCCGAGAAGAGCACGAAAGCGGTGAAGGACGCCGCCGACGACGCGTTCGACGACATCGCGAAGGCCGCAGGCGACTCCCGCAGCGGAGCCTGATCATGACGACTCCGCGGGGTTACCGCGACCGGAACGACGACAGCCTGTTCACCCTGATCGGCGAGATCCCGGAGCTCATCCGCAATCTCGTGATCGCCGAGGTCGACGCCGGCAAGGCGTGGGTGCGCCGGACGTCGAAAGACGCGGGCATCGGCGCGGCCTGGCTCGCCGTCGCGATCTTCCTCCTGTTCTGGGCGCTCGGCGTCATGGTCGCCTTCGCGATCATCGGCCTCGGCAGCTGGATGCCGTACTGGCTGTCCGCCCTCATCGTGCTCGTGTCGCTGCTGCTCGGGACGGCGCTGTTCGTGCTGCTCGGCATCCGGCGCTTCCGCAAGGTCGCGCGCTCGCAGAACCCGGTGCAATCCATCGTCCAGGACGTCCAGGAGGTGCGCGATGAGCTCTGACTCTCCCGTTCCCGTATCGCGCGCGACGGTCGCCGTGCCGCGCACCGCAGTCCCGATCGGCATCACCGACCCGGTCGAACAGGCCCGCGCCGAGCTGAAGGCCGCGCTCGCCGCGATCGAGGAGAAGGCCAACGTCCCCAAGCGGGTCGCGCTGGCCACGGATCGCGGTGTCGTGAAGGCCCGGGCGTTCTCGCGCAAGAATCCGGGTGCCGCGACGGCCGCGGTCGTGGCCGGAGCCGCGGCGGTCGGCCTGATCGTCTGGGCAGCCGTACGCCTCTACGCCCGCTGATCAGGCCCTTCGCGTCGTGCGCCGGCGCGGCCGACCACCGCCCGGAGTATGCTCGAACGGTCAGGCAGTGCAATGGTGCGAATGCTGCCGACGGCGTTGACCACAAGACCCGAGGTCTGAATTCGTCTGTCGGTTGCTCGATCTTGGGGCGGCTGACCGCGCACCACGAGAGCCCAACACCATGAACCACGTTCCACAGCAGCCCAAGCCCCTCGCGGGATGGCGCGTGCTGGTGCCGCGCGGGGGCCCGTGGGGCGACGGTGTCGCGGCGAGTCTGCGCAACCAGGGGGCCATTCCCGTCGTCGCGCCGCTCATCAACTTCGCGCCGACGAACGACCAGGAGTCGCTCGACCGGGCGCTCGCCGATCTCGAAGCCGGCGCGTTCGACTGGCTCACGGTGACCAGCGCCACCACCGTCGACGTCCTGTTCGCGCACCGGGCGTCGATCCCGGCCCAGACGAAGGTCGCCGCGGTGGGCGAGACGACCGCCGCCGCGCTCCAGGCGGTCGGGTATCGCGTCGATCTCGTCCCCGAGCGCGACAACTCCGCCGCGGGCATGGCCGAGCAGATGATCGCGATCGAGCCGGAGGCGCGCGACATCCTGACGCTCCGCAGCGAGATCGCCAAGCCTGTCCTGACCCGTCTCCTCGTCGAGGCCGGCCACCGCGTCCGCAGCGTCGTCGCCTATCGCACGGTGGGTGTCCCGGTGACCGAGCGCATCGGGCACGACGTCCGCAGCGGCCGCATCAACGCGATCCTCGTCACGAGCGGCTCGGTCGCCGAGCAGGTGCGCCTGCAGTTCCCCGAGATCCCCGATTCGACAGTCATCGCCGCGATCGGACCCCGCACTGCGAAGGACGCCCGTCGCGCCGGGCTCTCCGTGGACGTGATCGCCGCCACGCAGACCGTCGACGCCCTGATCGATGCGGTCGCCCGCTTCACCCTTCCGCACGCCGCGGACGAATTCGCGCCTTGACCCGCGTCGTCGTCCTCGCCGGCGGTGTCGGGGGCTCGCGGTTCTGCCTCGGCATGCGTGCCGCGCTGCAGGGGCGAGCGGATGCCGGGAGTGCAGCATCCGCCCCGTTCACGATCGTGGTGAACACCGGTGACGACCTGTGGCTGTCGGGCGTGCGCCTGCAGCCCGACGTGGACTCGATCGTGTACGCGCTCGCCGGCGTGAACGACACCGAGCGCGGGTGGGGCCGCGCGGGCGACAGCGAGCGGGTCAATCACGAGCTGCAGGCCTGGGGCGCCGGGTGGCCGTGGTTCACGCTCGGCGACCTGGACCTCGGCACGCACCTCGCCCGCACCGGGTGGCTGCGCGACGGACTCACCCCGACCGAGGTCGTCGCCCGCCTGTCGGCGCGCTGGCCGCTCGGAGCCCGGCTGCTGCCGATGACCGACGCCGAGGTCGACACGTACGTGACGGTCGCCGATCCCGGCGAGCGCACGATGCACTTCCAGGAGTGGTGGACCCGGCATCGGGCCGCGCTGGCGCCTGTGCGGTTCGAGAACCCCGGAATCGCCGCGGCGGTGCCGGCACCGGGCGTCGCCGAGGCGATCGCCGAGGCCGACGTCGTGGTCCTCGCGCCGTCGAATCCGGTCGTCTCGATCGGCCCGATCCTCGCCGTCCCCGGCATCCGCGAGGCGCTGCGGTCCACCGCCGCCCGCGTCGTCGGGGTCTCGCCGATCATCGGCGGCCGGGTGGTTCGCGGCATGGCGGACGTGTGCCTGACCGCGATCGGGGTCGAGACCTCCGCGTCCGCGGTCGCCGCGCACTACGGCGCGCGCGCCGCGGGCGGCGTTCTGGATGCGTGGCTCCTCGCCGAGGAGGACGCGGCCGACGCCGATGCGGTGCGGGGGCTCGGCATCCACCCCGTCGTCACGCCGCTCTGGATGCGCGATCTCCCCACGTCGGCGGCCCTCGCGGATGCCGCCCTCGCGGCCGCGCGCGCGACGAGCTGATCGAGCCGATGTTCGAGCTGACCTGGTTCGCGTGGGCGCTGCTCGGCGTCGCGGCGGTCGTGATCGGCCTCTCCAAGACCGCCGTCCCGGGAGCGGGGACCGTCGCGGTGGCGATCTTCGCGGCGATGCTCCCGGCGAAGCAGTCCACCGGGACGATCCTGCTGCTGCTGATCCTCGCCGACCTCTTCGCCGTCTTCACGTATCGGAAGCACACGAACTGGCGGGCACTGCTGCGCCTCGCGCCCGCCGTGGTCGCCGGCATCCTGCTCGGCGTCGTGTTCCTGTTCTTCGCCGATGACGTATGGGTGAAGAAGACGATCGGGGTCATCCTGCTCGTCGTGATCGCGATCACGCTGCTGCGCCGGCGCATGGGCGCGCAGGTGTCGGATGCCGGTCCGCACCGCGTCGCGGCGGCGACCTACGGCACGATCGGGGGGTTCACCACGATGGTCGCGAACGCCGCCGGACCGGTGATGTCGATGTACTTCCTCGCCGCGCGCTTCCCGGTGAAGGAGTTCCTCGGCACGGCCGCGTGGTTCTTCGCGATCGTGAACATCGGCAAGGTGCCCTTCTCGATCGGGCTCGGCCTGATCACGGTGCCGGGGCTCGTGGTCGACCTCGTGCTCGCCCCGCTCGTGATCGGCGGTGCCCTGTTCGGCCGCTGGCTCGCCGGTCGCCTGAATCAGACGGTGTTCGAACGGCTCGTGATCGCCTTCACGGTGATCGGCGCGGTCTACCTGCTGATCTGATCATCGGCCCGACAGCACCCGGGCGGTGCGGGGACCGAGGCCGAGGGTCATCGCGTCCAGCAGCTGGTCGGCGGTGTCGACGTCGCGGCGGAGCGTCGAGGTCTCGTCGACGTCCAGGGGCGTGCATCCGAGGCCGACGTGGCGCACGAAGGACCCTTCGCCGAACGACGAGCGGAACGGGACGCCGGCCGCTGCCGTCACGAGGGTGGTCCCGGTGCCCTCCTCATCGGCGACGACGGCGCGGGGTACCGCCGAGGAGTCGCGGAGGGCCGTCGCGAGATCCTCGGCGCGCAGGGCGGGGAGGTCTCCGAGAAGCGCGGCGCGCGGCATCCCCTCTCCGGCCGCGGCCGCTCCCGCGGCGACCGCCGCATCGATGCCGCGCAGCGCTCCGTTCCCCTCCGGCACGAACCGCAGGCCGGGGATGTCGAAGGCGAGCGCCGGGAGGGCGCCGTCATCGGTCACGACGAACACCTGCGCGACCTCGGAGCAGGACGCTGCGGCCGCGATCGTGTCCAGCGCGATCGCGCGCGCGAGGGTGACCCGGTCGACATCGGCCAGACGCAGGCGGGACTTGCCGACCGCGCCGGGCTTGACCGGGATGACGACCGCCCAGCCGGAGCCGGGCCCGGTCACTCCCCGAACCGCGCCCGCAGCCGCGGAAGCACCTCGGTGCCGTACATCCGGAGGAACTCCTCCTGGTCGTGCCCCGGGTCGTGGAAGACCAGGTGACGGAAGCCCAGGTCGACGTACTGCGCGATGCGCTCGACGTGCTCCTCGGGGTCGGTCGAGACGATGAAGCGCGACGCGGCGCGCTCGATCGGCAGCTCCGCCGCGCGGCGCTGCATCTCGATCGGGTCGTGGATCCCCATCTTCTCCTCCGCCGACAGCGCGAGCGGGGCCCAGAAGCGGGTCTTCTCCAGCGCCACCTCCGGGTCGGGGTGCAGCGAGACCTTCACCTCGATCAGCGTGTCGACCGCGCCCTCCTCGCGCCCGGCCTTCTGCAGGCCCTCCGCGAGTGCCGGCAGCAGCGTGTCGGTGTACAGCGCCGGGTCCTTTCCGCTCGTCGTGATGTAGCCGTCCGCGATGCGTCCGGCGAGACGGGTCGCGGCGGGGCCGGAGGCGCCGATGTAGATCGGCACCTTCTGGTCCGCGGGCGGGCGGTCGTAGATCGTCGCGTCGTGCGTGGAGTAGTAGGTGCCGTCGAACGTGACCCGCTCCTCGGCCCACAGCTTCTCGATCAGGCCGATCGACTCCTTGAGACGCTGGAAGCGCTCCGGCGGGTCGGGCCAGTCCAGTCCGAGGGTCACTTCGTTCAGGGCCTCGCCGGTGCCGACGCCCAGGATGATCCGGCCCGGGTACATCACGCCGAGCGTCGCGAACGCCTGGGCGACGACGCCCGGGTGATAGCGGAACGTCGGGGTCAGCACCGAGGTGCCCAGCACGATGCGCGACGTCCGCGCACCGACCGCCCCCATCCACGGGATCGCCGCGGGGGCGTGCCCGCCGTCGTGCATCCACGGCTGCAGGTGGTCGGAGACGAACACCGAGTCGAAGCCGACCTCTTCGGCCAGCACGGCGAAATCGGCGAGCTCGTTGGGTCCGAACTGCTCGGCGGAAGCCTTGTAGCCCAGACGCAGGGGGAAGGTCATGATGCTCCTCTCGGCGCGCCCGATGCGGGGGCGTGCACCTCTCGGGGGTCGGCGGTGATGAATTCGGAGCCGTCGGCGCGCGCGAGCCGGGCGCGGAACGCGTCGACGGTGCCCGGCCACAGCAGGGTGAGGCGACCGGAGCGGTCGTCGACGTACCAGTTGCGGCATCCGCCGGTCATCCACCGCGTGGACGCCGCCGCCTCGGCGATCTCGGCGGTGTACGTCCGCTCGGCTGCGGGGTCCACGTGCAGGGTGCGTCCCGCGCGCCCGTCCAGTACCCGGCTGACGTAGGCCGCCTGCTCCTCGATCATCAGGACCGACGACGAATGGCCGAGCGAGGCGTTCGGGCCGTTGAGGACGAACATGTTGGGGAACCCGGCCACGACGGTGGAGGCGAAGGAGGTCATCCCCTCCGACCAGTGGGCCGCGAGCGTCCGGCCGCCCGTCCCGCGCACGAGGTCTGCGTACGGCTGGCGGGTCGAAGCGAACCCCGTCGCGAGCACGAGTGCATCGACGTCGTGCCGGGAGCCGTCCGAAGCGACCAGCGTCGACCCCTCGACGGCGGACAGCGCTCCCCGCACGAGTGTCACGGCGTCCGATGCCACTGCCGGATAGAAGTCATCCGAGAGCAGCACGCGCTTGCAGCCGAATGCGTAGTCGGGTGTGAGCGCGGCGCGCAGCGCGGGGTCGGCGACCTGCCGTTCGAGGTGCGCGCGTGCCACGGCCTCGGCCTCGGCCGCGGCTGCGGAGTCGCCGGAGCGAGAGGCGAAGCGCGCCTCGCCCTCGGCGTAGAGGTCGGCCCTCAGCGCTTCGAGCGCCTGCGGGGTGGCAGCGAACCGTGCGCGATCGGCGTCCGAGTAGGAATCGCCGCCGCGCGGCACGATCCACGCCGGGGTGCGTTGGAGGAGCGTGACATGCGCCGCCGTGCGGGCGAGCTCGGGCAGGATCTGGATCGCACTGGCACCCGTGCCCACGAGAGCCACGCGCGCGTCGGCGAGATCGGCCGTGTGATCCCAGCGGGCCGAGTGGAAGAGGGGTCCGGGGAAGCTCTCGAGCCCGTCCACGTGCGGGATCGACGGCTCGGTGAGGCGCCCGCACGCGAGGACGAGGACGTCGGCGGTGAACGACTCCTGCGCGCCACCGGTGCGGATCCGCCAGAGCGATGCCTCGGCATCCCAGCGGGCGTCGAGCACCGGCGTCTGCAGGCGGAGGCGCTCGCCGAGGTGCTCGCGCTCGGCCACGTCCTCCAGGTAGCGGCGGATCTCGGGGCCGGTCGCGAAGACCTCGGACCAGTCCGGGTTCGGGTGCGCGGCGAATCCGTACAGGTGCGACGGCACGTCGCACGCGACGCCCGGATACGTGTTGTCGCGCCAGGTGCCGCCGACCGAGGCGCCGCGCTCGAGGAGGACGAAGTCCTCGCGACCGGCGCGGCGCAGCGCGATCGCCATGCCGAGACCGGCGAAGCCCGCCCCGACGATCGCGACCTCGACCCGGGTGGCGGTCATCGCAGCCCCGGTTCGCGGTAGTCGGTCGTGCGCACGCGGAACGGGCGGAACATGCCGGCGGCCAGGCGGGCGGCATCCGCCACCGGCAGTTCGAGCCCGTGCTCGATGCCCGCTTCGGGCAGCACGCGGCCGTCCAGCAGCGTGCCGCCGAGGTCGTCGCCGCCGGAGCGCAGCAGCGTGGTCGCAACGTCACGCCCGACGCGCGTCCACGGGATCTGGACGTGCGGGATGCTGCCGCTCAGCAGCAGGCGCGACACGGCGACCATCGCGCGGTGCTCGTCCAACGCGGAGCGGCCGGCGACGAGCGGTGTGCCGCCGAACGGACCGGGCAGCGGAATCGGGACGAACTCGGTGAATCCGCGCGTCTCCTCCTGGATCCCGCGCAGGCGCCGCAGGTGCGCGATGCGCTCCTCGGCGCTCTCGACGTGTCCGTAGAACAGGACGCTCGTCGAGCGGAAGCCCGCCCGGTGGGCGGCCGTGACGCCCTCGACCCAG
Organism: Microbacterium lacus; assembly: GCF_039531105.1. Classification (NCBI taxonomy): domain Bacteria; kingdom Bacillati; phylum Actinomycetota; class Actinomycetes; order Micrococcales; family Microbacteriaceae; genus Microbacterium; species Microbacterium lacus. Next base: position 96,041 of record NZ_BAAAPK010000002.1, on the reverse strand, counting down.
CGGTCGATCTCGAGGTCCGTCGGCGCGATCAGGGCGCGGACGCGCTCGCTCAGGACCTTGACGCCCGTCCCCGGGACGGTGTTCACCCCGGCCTCGCGCAGGGCGTCCAGAGCGCCCGCCAGACCCAGGCCGCCGCGGTCGGCGAGGTCGCGCACGTCCTGCGGGCGGTAGGCGTGGAGGTGGATGCCGGGGACGGCGTCGCGGATCGCGCGGGCGATCTGCAGGTAGGCCGCCGGGTCCTCGGTGTCGGGGAGGAGGCCCTGCACGCAGATCTCGGTGGCACCGAGGTCTGCGGCATCCGTCGCGATCGCCGCGACGTCGTCGAGTCCGAACGTGCCGGGTTCGCCCGTCGGAGTGCTGCGGAAGCCGCTGGAGGTCAGGTTGCGGTTGACCACGAGCGTCACCGCCTCGCCGACGGTGTAGCGCCGCACGTCATCGGCCGTGGCGGTCAACGCGTCGAGCTCGGCGCCCGTCGCACCGAGCAGCCGCGCCCATTCCTCGTCGTCCAGGCCGAGCGGGTCGGCCGCCGCGCGCTCCGCGTCCCGGCTCCCGCGACTGCTCCCGCGAGAGGGCACAAATGTACGCGACACGCCGGGAGAACCGGTCGTTTCTGCCCTCTCGCGAGCGGCAGGGGCGGCCAGACCCGTCGCGGGGTCGGCGACGGCGGCGACCGCGGGGTGCAGGGCCTCGTCGATCCAGGTCTGCGCGCCGAGCACGAACTCCGGCTGCGCGGTCAGCCGCTCGCGCAGCGCGAACCCGAGCTCGGCGGTCCGCGCCTCGAGGTCGGACAGGTGCGGCCAGGGCCGCTCGGGGTTCACATGATCGGCCGTGAGCGGCGAGACGCCGCCCCAGTCATCGGCTCCGGCGCGGACGAGGAGCGCGAACTCGGCGGGATCCGACAGGTTCGGCGGCACCTGCACGCGCATGCGGGGACCCAGGACGAGCCGGGCGACCGCGACCGCGGCGACATACTCCCGCACGGAGGCGTCGGGGGCGGACTGCATCGCGGTGCGGGGCTTCGCGCGGAAGTTCTGCACGATCACCTCCTGCACATGCCCCTGCCCTTGGACGGCATGACGCTCGTGCGCGTCGCGGATCGCGACGAGCGATTCGGCGCGGTCGCGGAGGGTCTCGCCGATGCCGACCAGGATGCCGGTCGTGAACGGCACGCGCTCCCGTCCGGCGTCCTCGATCACGGCGAGCCGCACGTCGGGGTCCTTGTCCGGCGAGCCGAAGTGCACCTGGCCCGGCTCCTCGTACAGCCGACGCGACGTCGTCTCGAGCATCATGCCCATCGACGGCGCGGTGGGGCGCAGCATCCGCAGCTCGTCCCGCGTCATGACACCGGGGTTGAGGTGGGCGAGCAAGCCGGTCTCGGCCGTGATGAGCCGCGCCATCGCGCCGACGTAATCCAGCGTCGAGGCGTACCCGTGCTCGTCGAGCCAGGCGCGGGCCTCGGGCCACCGGTCCTCGGGCCGGTCGCCGAGGGTGAGGAGGGCCTCCTTGCATCCGAGCGCCGCGCCCTGCCGGGCGACCGTGAGCACCTGCTCCGCCGACATGTACGTGGGCTTGTGCAGCTTCTGCAGCTGCGCGGGCGTGTCCACGAAGATGCAGTAGTGGCAGCGGTCGCGGCACAGCGTCGTGAGGGGGATGAAGACCTTGCGCGAGTAGGTGATCACGCCGGGCCGATCGGATGCCGCCAGCCCGGCGTCGCGGACGGACCCGGCGATCTGCAGCAGGCGCTCGAACTCCGCGCCCCCCGCGCCGAGGAGCGCTTCGGCGTCATCGGCGGTCAGGGCGATTCCCGCGGAGGCTCGGTCGAGGGCGGCGCGGACCTGGGAGCGGTCTGCGGCTCGCGCGGGTTCGAGCAAGGTCACCGGTCCAGTCTTGCACCGCGCGCCGTCGACGGGCTCCGCGATCGTTGCCGGTCCGTAAGCAAAACCCTCTGTGAGCGCCGGGAGCCGCTGGCAGACTAGAGGCCATGGTGACGCTCCTGCTCGACTCGACGCAGCTCGAGATCGTGCTGTCGGGCGCTGAGAAGGCACTCTCATTCCGCCGTGGGAATGTGCGGATCGACCGCTCCACCATCGCGAAGGTGCAGCTCACCGACGACGCGTGGACGTGGCTGCGAGGCGTGCCCAGCCCCGGAACGCACGTCCGCGGCGTCATCGCGATGGGCACGTGGCGCTCTGCGGGCGGCGACGACTTCGCGATCATCCGCCGGCACCGGCCGAGCGTGGTGATCGACCTGAGCGGCGGCGCCGAGTATCAGCGCATCATCCTGACGACGCGCCACGGACTCGCGCTCGTGCAGGCGCTCAACCTCGACGTGGGCGACGGTGCGCCGACCGACGTGGTCGACATCGCGACCGGCACGATCCCGGTGCTGCCCGAGCCCGAGAGCGGCGTGGCCGCACCGGCGAAGAAGCGCCGGCCGCGGGCTGCGCCCGCGCTCTGATCCGGTCAGGTGACGTCGCGGCGCCAGCTCACGAGGTGTCCGAGCACGACGAGCACCACGGCGTAGCCCAGCAGGACGAGCCCGCCGACCCACCACTCCAGTGTCCCGCCACCCGCGGCACCGGGGGTCGCGGCGGTGAAGACGCTCGCGCCGACCAGCGCGTCGCTCGCGGCTCCCGGCAGGAACCGGGTCACGTCCGACAGCCCTTCCACGAAGGCCGCCGCGGCGCGTCCGACGGGTTCGAGGAACTGCGTGAACACGAGGACGCCCACGATCGCACCGACCTGGTTGCGTACGAGCGCGCCGACGCCGATGCCGACGAGGACCCAGAGCGCGAACGCGATGATCATGCGGCCGAACAGCGCCCACGTGGCGGCGGAGCCCAGTTCGGTCGGCACGCCGTATGCGGCGAGCAGCCCTGCCGCCGGTACGACCGACGCGAGGACGCCCAGTGCCCCGAACAGCACGCCGACGCCGATGCCGACGATCACCTTCGCGACGAGCACCGACCCGCGTCGCGGGGTGGCCAGGAACGTCGGAGTCAGGGTCTTGTGCCGGAACTCGGTCGTGACCATGAGCGTCCCGATCAAGAGGGGGAACACGTAGCCCACTGACGTGGCCGTGCTGTAGAGCACGCTCGCGAGTCCGTCCGCGGGGATCGCCGGTGCGTTCCCCGGAAGGCTGCCGCTGGAGGACGCCGCGAAGACGAACCCGAGGATCGCCGCGGTGAAACCCACGTACGCGACGAGCACGATCGCAAGGATCCACCACAGTGACGTGGAGAACTGCTTCGTCGTCTCCGACCGCACCAGAGCCGACACGCTCATCGCTGCGCACCGCCTTCGTCGTCCGGGCGCGGATCGTCGCCGGCCTCCGCATGAGGATCGAACGCCGCGAAGAACGCGTCGGCTTCGCGGTCGGCATCCGTCTTCACGTACGTCTCCCACGGTCGATCGTTCGGGGCGGCCTCGAGCTCGTCGTCGATCTCGCCGAGGGCCTCCACATCGGCATCCGCGTCGAGGGGGCGGTCGTCGGCGAACGCGTCGGTCGCCGGGTTCCCGGCCGCCGGGATGATGTCGATCACGCCCGTCGCCGCGACCTGGTACACCGGGGGCGGAGCCGCCTCTTCCGCTCCGGCGGGATCGAGGTCGTCGGGATCGGGCCCGGCCGGTGCCGGTGCCGCCGGGATCACGGCGATCGCGGTCGACACCGGTGCGGGCTCGGCGGAGGCGGCGGACTCGGGCTCGGCGACCGGCGGAACTCCGGCCTCCGGCTCGGCGACCGGCGGAAGCTCGGGCTCGGGCTCGGCGACCGCCGGAGCGGCAGCGACGGCCACGGCCTCCGGCGCGGCATCCGCCATCGTCGCGTGCACGCGCGCGCCGCTCACGAGATCGAGGAACACCTCCTCGAGCGCGGGACCCTTGCGCTGCAGCGCCGAGAGGGCCACTCCCGCGGATGCCGCCACCGCCCCGATCGCGGCGGCATCCGCGCCCCGCACGGTGAGTCCGGAGCGCAGCACGTCGAACGGGATGCCGGCGTCGGCGAGCGCGCGGGTGAGCGCGGCCCGATCGGGCGCGTCGACGACCGTGGCGTACTCGGACGCGTCGGCGAGGTCCTCCAGCGCGCCCTGATAGACGAGTCGGCCCTGCGCGATGATCAGCACCGAATCCACGGTCTGCTGCACTTCGGCGAGCAGGTGCGAGGAGATGAAGACCGTGCGTCCCTCGTGCGCGAGCTCGCGCAGGAACCCGCGCATCCACTTGATGCCCTCGGGGTCGAGGCCGTTCGCGGGCTCGTCCAGCACGAGCACGCCGGGGTCGCCGAGCAGCGCATACGCCAGACCCAGGCGCTGGCGCATGCCGAGCGAGAATCCGCCGACCTTGCGGCCGCCGACGTCCGCGAGGCCCACGAGCCCCAAGGTCTCCTCGACGCGTCGCACCGGCAGGCCCGCCGCCTGCGCGTACACCTTCAGGTGGTTCGCGGCGGTGCGTCCGGGGTGGAAGCTCGACGCCTCGAGCACCGCCCCGACACTCTGAAGCGGACGCTCGAGCGCGGCGTACGGCACGCCTCCGATCGTCGCGGTGCCGCTCGTGGCTCCGACGAGGCCGAGCAGGATGCGCAGGCTCGTGGTCTTGCCCGCGCCGTTGGGTCCCAGGAATCCGGTGACGACACCGGGTTCGACGCGTGCCGACAGGCCCGAGACGGCGGTGACGGCGCCGAAGCGCTTCGTGACCCCGGAGAATTCGAGCACGTGTCCTTCGGGCATGCCGAACCTCTCGTCGTCGTGGGGGCGTTCCGTCCATCCTGGCAAAAAAGCCCCGCATCTCCCAGCGGGCGGCCCGGCACGCGATCCGGTGGCCGCCCGGTAACGTGTCGGGCGTGAGCGAAGCTGCAGAGCGCGAACCGAGTGTCCTGATCCGTCGGTCCGGCGGACTCGGGCACGTGCGGCTGAATCGCCCTCGCGCACTCAACGCGCTGGACCTGACGATGATCCGCCTGATCGCGGCGGCGCTGGAAGATTGGGAGCACGATCCCGACGTCGGCATCGTGCTGCTGGACGGCGCCGGTGAGCGGGGACTCTGCGCGGGTGGCGACGTGCGCGGCCTGTACGACCAGATCGTCGGGGGCGACGCGGCGGCGACGGCGGCGTTCTTCCGCGAGGAGTACGCCCTGAACGCCCGGATCGCCGAGTATCCGAAGCCCGTCGTCGTCTTCGCGGACGGCATCACGATGGGCGGCGGCATCGGGCTCGCCGGGCACGCCGCGGTGCGGGTGGTCACCGACCGCTCGCGGCTGGCGATGCCCGAGACCCGCATCGGCTTCACGCCCGACGTGGGCGGCACATGGCTCCTCGCGCACGCGCCCGGACGCCTCGGCGAGTACCTCGCCCTCACCGGCGCGTCAATGGATGCCGCCGACGCGGTCGCCGCCGGGTTCGCCGATCATCTCGTGCGCGCCGAGCACCTCGCGGATCTGCACGACGCGCTCCTCACCCGCGCCGATCCCGCCACCCCGACCGAACTCGTCCTGCTGTTCGACGAGACCCCCGAGGCCTCCGCGCTGGCGGCGCAGCGCCCGTGGATCGACGAGGCGTTCGCGGCCGGCACGGTGCCGGAGATCATCGACCGGCTGCGCGCGCGAGGAGAGGACGCGGCATCCGCCACCGCCGACCTGCTCGGGACCCTGTCGCCCACCGCGCTCACCGTGACCCTCGAGGCCGTGCGGCGGGCTCGAGCCCTGCCGAACCTGCGCGCGGCGCTGGAGCAGGAGTACGGCCTCGTGCTCTGGTTCGCCACGACCCAGCCCGACCTGCGGGAGGGCATCCGCGCGCAGCTCGTCGACAAGGACCGCAATCCGTCGTGGCGGCCGGCCACACTGGACGAGCTGCCGACGGATGCCGCGGCATCCGCTTTCGCCTACACCCCGCCGACGGCCCTCTGGGACTGACGGGACGATCATGAGGAACCGAGCCCGCAGGCGCTACTCGATCGGAGTGGCCGTGGACTGGTTCTTCTTCGTCTTCGCCGGGCTCGCCGCGATCTGGCTCGCGTATCTGAGCTTCACCGAGACCTTCAAGGTGGGCTGGTGGGGTGTGCTGTTCGCGATCGCGTTCTGGGTGCTCCTTGCCTACCTCGTCCTGCCGCGCCTGCACCGGATCCTCACGACGATCTACGTGCCCGAGTACTTCATCGGCCGGGCGCGCACGAGCGACGGACTTCTCGGTGACCCGGTGAACCTCGCGCTGTTGGGCGATGCCGACCAGATCCATCACGTGATGCGCGCCGCGGCGTGGACGCGAGCCGACCCCGTGACCCTCGCCTCGTCGTGGCGGATCGTGACCTCGACGCTCACCCGGCGCAGCTACGACGAAGCACCGGTCAGTCCCCTGTTCCTCTTCGGGCGGCAGCAGGACTTCGCCTACCAGCAGGAGGTCGACGGCAATCCCGCCCAGCGCCACCACGTGCGGTTCTGGAAGTGCCCGGACGGGTGGCTCCTCCCCGGCGGCACGCGCGTGGAATGGCTCGCGGCGGGGACGTTCGACACCGCGGTCGGGCTTTCGCTGTTCACGCTGCAGATCACCCACCGCATCGACGCCGACACCGATGTCGAGCGCGACCACATCGTCCGCACCGTCACCGGCGCGGACCCGCGGGTCGCGCTGACCGTGCTGAAGGACTTCTCCACGGGCTATCACGCCCGCAACGGCGGGGGAGACAGCATCCGCACGGACGGCGACCTGCCGATCATCGACGTCCGCGCCGTCGACAGTCCGCGGACGGTGACGACGTGACCGGCACCCCCGCGAAGCGCCCCGCCTACGAGCCCGCCGCCGACCTGCTCCAGCGGCAGCGGTACGACCCGGACATGGCTCGCCCCGGCACGATCGTGGCGGGCGCCGTGCTCGTGCTGCTGCGGGTCGTCGCGGGCCTGATCACCATCCTGATCGTCACGCTGGATGCGCCGCAGTGGTCGCAGGACATCGGACTGGTGGTCGACGACGCCGAGGTCGTCCCGGGCGCGACCGGCGCGGTGCTGGCGGTGCTGGCCTCGGTCGTCGGGATGTTCCTGCTCGCCGACCTGATCTTCGCGGTCTTCATCCTGCGCGGGCGCAATTGGGCGCGCGTGGCCGTCATGGTCTTCTCGACCCTGTCGATCACGTCCGTGTTCGCCCAGTGGTGGAGCGAGGACCAGGAGATCACGATCAACACGAGTCTGCTGTCGGTCGGCCTGGACATCCTGATCCTCCTCGCGCTGTCCAGCCGCAGTGCGGCCGCGTACGCCCGCCGGAATGAGCGACCGCCCAGCGCCAGCGATTAGCCTGGATCGCGCCGTGCCCGCCCGCGCGCGGCGCCTGCGAGGGGAGCTGGAGTGTTCGACAGCCCGCTGTCCGCGTCCGCGTACGACGTGCTCGGCGTCGACCCGGCGGCCGACGAGGAGACGCTCCGCAAGGCGTACCGACTGCGGCTGCGCCAGACGCACCCCGACACCGGCGGCGACGCGGCGGTCTTCATCCAGGTCCAGCGGGCGTGGGAGCTCGTCGGAACCGCCGAAGCCCGCACCGCATACGACCGCGGTCACGGTTTCGGTGACGCACCCGCCGCCGAGTGGTCCGGCTGGCGCTCGACGCCGCGGCCGGCCGACACGCGGCCGCGCGCGAAGTCGTTCGGCCAGCCGGGCGGATGGCGCCGCGAGCGCTACCTCGACCTCATCCGCGAGTGGGTCGGCCGCGGTGTCGCCGTGGAGGATCCGTATGACCCGGTCCTCGTGCGCCGTGCGCCGCGGGAGCTGAGACGGATGCTGGCGGATGCGCTCGCCGAAGAGGCCACGGCGCGCGTGGTCGCCGACCTCGGCATCGGCTACACGGTGTGGCACGACGTGGCGGCCCCCGTGCGCGGCGGGACCGGCGACGACAAGCTCGATCACATCGTGCTCAGCCCGTCCGGCCTGTACGCCGTGCTGTCGGAGGACTTCGGCGGCCCGGTGACCGTGCGGCGGGGCGAGCTGACCGGCGACGTCGTGCCCGGCACCCCCGTCGCCGACCTGCTCGCGCGGGTGCGGTCGATCTCGCGTTCGGCGGGGGTCCGCTTCGGCGGCGTGATCGTCGTCCTCCCCGATGAGGACCTGCTGCAGCCCGTCACCGACCTGGGCCGGACGCGCGGCATCCCGGTCGTCCTCGTCGCGCGCGGGGCGCTGTCGAACCTGCTGCGGCAGGGTGTGCCTGGTGCCCGCTCGATCGGCGGGAACGAGATCTTCGACGTCCGTACCCGCCTGCAGCAGGCCGTCCGTTTCGTGTGAGAGCGGTTCCGCCCTGAGCGGACAAATCCGGACGGCGGGTGAGCGTGTCCGGAGTTGGTGGCAGTGTGGAGCGGTGGCGCCGCCGCGCCGCGTCGGTCGACCCTTCTCGGAGATCCCGTGCTCGGCAAACTCCTCTTCAGATATCTCAAGACCTATCGCTGGCTCCTGCTCGGCGTCCTCGTCTTCCAGTTCATCGCCGCGATGGCCTCGCTCTACCTGCCGAGGCTCAACGCCGACATCATCGACCAGGGCGTCGCCACGGGCGACACCGCCTACATCTGGTCGACGGGAATGCTCATGCTGGTGATCTCGCTCGGCCAGATCACGGCATCCATCATCGCGACCTACTTCGCCGCGCGCGCGGCGATGGCGGCGGGCCGCGACATCCGCTTCGACGTGTATCAGAAGGTGAGCGCCTTCTCCGAGCGCGAGGTCTCCGCGTTCGGTCCCGGCTCGCTCATCACCCGCAACACGAACGACGTGCAGCAGGTGCAGATGCTGGCGATGGTCGGGTCGACGATGCTCGTGACCGCACCGCTCCTGGCGATCGGCGGCATCTTCATGGCCGTGCAGCAGGACATCGGCCTCAGCTGGCTCATCGCCGTGTCGGTGCCGCTGCTGCTGGTCTTCGTGCTGTTCATGATCAGCCGGATGGTTCCGCTGTTCCGCTCGTTCCAGAAGAAGCTCGACGCGGTGAACCGTGTGATGCGCGAGCAGCTGACCGGCGTGCGCGTCGTCCGGGCGTTCGTCCGGGAGGACATCGAGGAGGAGCGCTTCGCGGTCGCCAACACCGACATCATGGTCGTCGGCCGCAAGGTCGGCTCCCTGTTCGTGCTGCTGTTCCCCGCGGCGATGCTCGTCCTCAACCTCACCGTCGTCGGCGTGATCTGGTTCGGCGGCATCCAGGTCGATGAGGGCACGATCCAGATCGGCACGCTGTTCGCGTTCATGCAGTACGTGGGTCAGATCCTCATGGGTGTGCTCATGGCGAGCTTCATGGTGATCATGATTCCTCGCGCGGCGGTCTCGGCCGAGCGCATCGGCGAGGTGCTCGCGAGCGAGTCCACCCTTGCGCGCGCCGAGAACCCGGTGCGCGACTTCGCCGCTCCCGGCTCCGTCGAATTCGACGACGCCGAGTTCACGTATCCCGGTGCGGAGTCCCCGGTGCTGCAGGGCATCTCGTTCGCCGCCCGGCCGGGTGAGACGGTCGCGATCGTCGGTTCCACCGGATCGGGCAAGACGACGCTGGTCTCCCTGATCCCGCGCCTGTTCGACGTCACCGGCGGCGCCGTGCGCGTCGGCGGCGTCGACGTGCGCGAAGCCGATCTCGACTACTTGTGGAAGGGCATCGGCCTCGTCCCGCAGCGGCCGTTCCTGTTCTCCGGGACGATCGCCTCGAACCTCCGCTTCGGCCGCGAGGAGGCCACCGACGAAGAGCTGTGGAAGGCGCTCGAGATCGCGCAGGGCAAGGACTTCGTGCAAGAGATGGAGGGGCAGCTCGACGCGCGCATCGCGCAGGGCGGCACGAACGTCTCCGGCGGTCAGCGCCAGCGGCTCGCGATCGCGCGGGCGATCGTGCATCAGCCCGACGTCCTGATCTTCGACGACTCGTTCTCGGCACTCGACCTGTCCACCGACGCCCGATTGCGCCAGGCGCTGTGGCGGGAGCTGCCCGAGGTGACGAAGATCGTCGTCGCGCAGCGCGTGTCCACGATCACGGATGCGGACCGCATCGTCGTGCTCGAAGACGGTCGCATGGCCGGAGTCGGCACGCACGAGGAGCTCCTGGAGCAGAGCGAGACGTACCGCGAGATCGTCGAATCCCAGCTGGGGGTGGAGGCATGAGCGTGCCCGACACCCTGACAGAGGAGGAGCGGGCCGAACTCGAGCTCGCCGAGCAGGCCCGGCAGAGCTCCGGCGACTGGGACAGTGTCAAGCCCGGCAAGGCCGACAACTTCGGCAAGAGCTTCGCCCGCATGGTCGGGCTGCTCAAGCCCCACGCCGTCGCGTTCGTGTTCGTGTCGATCCTCGGCGCGATCGGCGTGTTCCTCGCCGTGATCGCCCCGAAGATCCTCGGCGAGGCGACGAACATCATCTTCGAGGGCGCCGCCTCGAACGCGCTCGCCGCGCAGTTCCCGGCCGGAACGTCGCAAGAGACCGTGGTCCGTTCGCTGAACGCCGCGGGCCAGACCGATCTCGCAAACATGATCGGCGCGATGAGCGATTTCACCGTCGGCACCGGCGTCGATTTCGACGCCCTCCGCATGGTGATCGTCGCGGTGCTCGCGATCTACGTCGTGTCCTCGTTCCTGAGCTGGATCCAGGGCTACGTGATCAACATCATCATGGTCCGGACGATGTGGCGCCTGCGCGAATCCGTCGAGACGAAGATCAACCGTCTGCCGTTGTCCTACTTCGACAAGGTGCAGCGCGGCGAGCTCATCTCCCGCGTCACGAACGACATCGACAACATCACCCAGACGATGCAGCAGTCGCTCTCGAGCGTGGTCACCTCGGTGCTGACCGTGATCGGCGTCCTGATCATGATGTTCTCGATCTCGTGGCAGCTCGCGCTGGTCGCGCTGATCTCGCTGCCGCTCATGGCCGTGATCTTCGGCGTGATCGGACCCCGCTCGCAGAAGGCGTTCGGCACCCAGTGGCGCAAGGTCGGGCGACTCAACGCCCGCGTCGAGGAGTCGTTCTCGGGTCACGCGCTCGTGAAGGTCTTCGGTCGCGAGGCCGACTCGCGCGAGAAGTTCCAGGTCGAGAACGAGGAGCTCTACCAGGCCAGCTTCAAGGCGCAGTTCCTCTCCGGCATCATCATGCCGGGCATGATGTTCGTCGGAAACCTGACGTACGTCGGCATCGCCGTGCTCGGCGCGCTCATGGTCGCGAACGGCCAGCTCCGGCTGGGTGATGTGCAGGCGTTCATCCAGTACTCGCAGCAGTTCACCCAGCCGCTGTCGCAGCTGGGCGGCATGGCCGCGGTGATCCAGTCCGGCACGGCGTCCGCAGAGCGGGTGTTCGAGCTGCTGGATGCCGACGAGCAGGAGCCCGACGCGGTCGATGCCCCGAAGCCGGTCGACGGCGACGGCGTGATCGAGTTCGAGAACGTCCGGTTCTCCTACTCTCCCGATCACCCGCTCATCACCGACCTGTCCTTCCGGGTGGAGCCGGGCCAGACCGTCGCGATCGTGGGACCGACCGGTGCGGGCAAGACGACGCTCGTGAACCTGATCATGCGCTTCTACGAACTCGACGGGGGGCGGATCCTGCTCGACGGGCAGGACATCGCCGAACTCACCCGCAACGACGTGCGCTCGCGCACCGGCATGGTGCTGCAGGATCCGTGGCTGTTCGCCGGGACGATCCGCGAGAACATCCGGTACGGGCGCGAGACCGCGACCGACGAGGAGGTGATGGCGGCCGCCGTCGCCACGCGCGTCGACCGCTTCGTGCACTCGCTTCCGGACGGGTACGACACCGTCCTCGACGAAGAGGCGTCGAACGTCTCGGCGGGCGAGAAGCAGCTCATCACGATCGCCCGGGCGTTCGTGGCGCAGCCCTCGGTGCTGATCCTCGATGAGGCGACATCCTCCGTCGACACCCGCACCGAGCTGCTGCTGCAGCACGCGATGGCGGCGCTGCGCGAAGGACGCACCTCGTTCGTGATCGCGCATCGCCTGTCCACGATCCGGGATGCCGACCTCATCCTCGTGATGGAGCACGGCGACATCGTCGAGAAGGGCACGCACGACGAGCTGATCGCCGCGCAGGGTGCGTACTGGCGCCTGTATCAGTCGCAGTTCGAGCAGGCAGCGTCCGACATGGGACCGGCCGTGGCCGAGGCCGCCGAGGTGCCGGCGCCCTAGGCTCTACGCTGGCCTGCATGGAGGATCAGGCCTCGCCACGCCCGTCCCACAGCTCGACGCACGAGCTGATCGCGGTGATCCTGCTCTCCCTGGTCGCGGTGCTCACGGCGTGGTGCGGCTTCCAGTCCACGAAATGGGGCGGGGACTCGTCGGTGGCGTTCTCCGAGGCGTCCGCGGCGCGCACCGAGGCCTCCGATCTGGAGGGTCAGGCGCGGGACGCCCGCATGATCGACATCAACCTCTACACGCAGTGGGTGCTCGCCGGCGCGGACGACGACCCCGCCCTCGCGGACTACATTCAGGAGCGCTTCTCGCCGGAGCTCGCGGTCGCCTTCCAGGCCTGGCAGGCCGACGGGATGCAGGAGCGCGGCCCCTTCGCGATGGACGAGTACGTGGCGCCCGGCAGCACAGAGGCGGCCGCGAAGACGAAGAAGGCCGATGAGCTCCAGGCCTCCGCGCTCGAGCTCAACGACAAGGGCGACAGCTACTCGCTCATGACGGTGCTGTTCGCCCTCGTGCTGTTCCTCGCCGCGATCGCCCAGCGGGGCATCTCGCTCCTCGCGTCACGCATCGTGCTGGGTCTCGCCGGCGCGATCGCGCTCGGCGGACTCGTCGTGCTGTTCACTTTCCCGGTGCGCTTCTGACCCGCCGGGCCGGGACGGCTCAGAGGCCGGGCTCGGCAGCGAGGCGGCCCGAGTCGATCGCAGCGATGAAGGCGGCGTAGTCCGCCTCGTTCTGGTCGGCGTAAGCGGTCGCGAACGACACCATGGCCTCATCGAACGTCGTCGCCGCGCCGAGGTACGCGGCGATCTCGACCCGGTCGCCGGCGCGGGCGTGCGCGCGGGCGAGTGTCTCACCGCACAGGCGCGCATACAGCTCGAGTCCGCGTGGCACGGCCTTCTCGGGGTCGAAGGAGCCCTTCCAGTCGCGCAGCTGCCGGATGTAGAAGTCCCGCTCGATCCCGCCCTCGCCGCGGACGCGCTGCCAGCCGAGGAAGATGTCGCTCGAACCCTGCATGAGCCTCTGCCCGCGCACGACCCGCTCGCCCTGGTTCTCGTACGCGCACGGCGCCAGGAAGCGCTCGAGCACGGACGCCTGCGCCTCTTTCGCCTGCAGGAACAGCGGATCCTCGTCGTCGCGTCCTTTCAGCAGCACGATCCACGCGCGAGTGCCGACGCTGCCGACCCCGACGACCTTGCGGGCCATGTGCACGTACGAGAACTCGGCGAGCGGGTGCTGCCCCCTCGGCAGCGTCTGCCGATAGGCGTCCAGGATCTCCCGCATGCCGGCCTCGGTGGCCTCGATGTTGCTGTCGGCGTCGTACAGGTCCTCGACCGGCACGATGAGCGGCGGGTCGGCGATGATCCGCATCCGACCGTCCTGCACCGACACCAGCTTCGAGAACGCCTGCATGCTGTCCCGCGTGCGCGCCTTCGCGACCACCGCATCGAATGTCTTCAACTGCCGCTTCTGCGCCGGCTGCTCCTCGGCGTGGTCGCGCAGCCACTCCTGCACGCTGTCCACGTCGAGGTGGTCGTACCAGGCGTCGAGGACCTTGGATGCCGCCGAGATCGCCATCCGCTCGCGATAGCCGCGTGCAGCGGCGGCGACCGCGGTGCGGCGCTCGTCCTCCGTGAAGCCGCGATCGCGTCCCGCGATCTCGATGCTCGTCACGAGCCGCTTCACATCCCACTCGAACGGCCCCGGATGCGTCTCGTCGAAGTCGTTGATGTCGAACACCAGCCGCCGCTCGGCGCTGGCGAACAGACCGAAGTTCGACAGGTGCGCGTCTCCGCACAGCTGGGCCTGGAGCCCGCTGCGCGGGGTCCGCGCCAGGTCGGCTGCCATGAGCAGGGCGGCACCGCGGTAGAACGTGAAGGGCGACACCATCATGCGCCCGTGGCGGATCGGAACGAGGTCCTGTACGCGGGAGGTCGCCTGCTCCTCCAGCAGCGAGATCGGATCGGTCCGATCGGGCGGTGCCTCCCAGACTGCGTGGCTGGAGCGCGGGGTGTGCACGCGCGCGGCCCGTCCATAGGCGCGGCGGCCCGCGAAATCTGTCGCCGCCGGTGGGGTGAGCGCGGTGGGGGACGAATCGTCGGCCATGGTGTCTCCTTCTCGTGCGTCGCCCCGTGCGAGAAGGGGGCGATCTCCGAGTGCTCGACAGTCTGCCCGCTCGGTCTCCGCGGGGGAACACCGCTGCCGTCGCCGAGGAGAAAGATCACCCGAAAAGGGTGCTCTCCGGGGCCGCGTCGCCCTCGTGCGCGGCCCCGCGGTGGTGCCAGACTTCCCGGATGAACGATCGTGCACGCCCGGCGCGGCGCCAGCTCACCTCGCCGCGGGCGGCCGCCCTCGCCGGGGTGATCTTCGCCCTGCTCTTCGCCATAGCCCTCGTGCTCCTGCGCACCTCGCTGCCCGAGACGCTTGCCGCCCATGCTGACTGGTCCGACTCCGCGATCACGACCCGGTTGACGATCGGTCTCGCGCTCATGCCGTTCGCAGGCATCGCGTTCCTGTGGTTCATGGGCGTCGTCCGCGATCGGTTCAAGGACGCGGAGGATCAGCTGTTCTCGTCCGTCTTCGTCGGATCGGGTCTGCTGTTCCTGGCGATGGTGTTCGTCTCGTCGGCGATCGCGGGCGGCATCGTCGCCAGCGCGCCCCTCATCGCCGACGATCAGAGCCGGCTGGAGCTCACCACGTTCGGTCGCGCGGTCATGCTGCAGGTCAGCAACATCTACGCGCTGCGGATGGCGGGTGTCTTCCTCATCTCACTCGGGACTATGTGGCTGCGCACGGGCGTCATGCCGCGCTGGCTCGCCGTCATCACCTACGCCGTGGCGATCGTCCTGCTGTTCGTGACGTCGCTGAGCCTCTGGGTGACGCTGATCTTCCCGGCCTGGGTGCTCGCCGTCAGCATCCTGATCCTCGTCCAGAACTTCCGGCGGCGGACGGGGCGCGTCCTCAGTTGAGGCCGAACAGGTCCAGCGGGTGCGTCAGGCGCCACCATGCGCTCGGCGGCTCGATGTCCTCGGCGAGCTCGAGCGCCGTCGTGGCCGATCCGAGCGGACCGGTCACCGTCAGGCTGCCGACATCAGCGCCCTTCTCCCGCGCGTCGCCGAGCGAGAACTCCGTTGTCACGGTGCCGCTCGCGCCGTTCCAGAGGATCAGATCGGCGTCATCCGCCGCGACGATCGGGACGTCCTGGCCCCACAGCGTCGTCACCCGACCGGCGACGGTGTCCGCGGCGACCGAGGGCGTCGGCTGCAGCGCCGCTTCGAGTTCGCTGTACAGGGTGCGCGACGCCGCGAGCCGGGCGTCGTCGTCGGGCTGACCGAGCACGGCGGCGTAGGTGCGGACGACGGTGTCGCCGATCGTCAGATCCTTCGCCGACAGCAGGTTCCACGTGTCCAGGGACCCGGTCTTGATGCCGACGACACCCGGATCGGCGAGGAGTCCGTTCGTGTTGGTCACGACCCCCGCACCGGGCAGCTCGACCGAGGGCTTCGCAACGATCTCCGCGATCACCGGGTTCGCGAGCGCCCGCTTGGCCAGGGCGATGAGCGCTTCCGGACTCGCGGTGTTGCGGGCGTCGATCCCGGTCGGCTCGACGACCGTGATACCCGGCACCCCGTGAGCGGCAAGCCAGGCGTTCGCGGCGCTCGCGTAGACGGCATCCGTCGGCCAGAGGTTGCCCGCCAGGCGGTCGGCGTAGTTCCCCGCCGACCCCATGAGCATGCCCTCGAGCAGCTGGTACTGCGTGAGCGTGCCGCCGACCGGCACGTCCAGGGCGGACTCGTTGTTGCGCAGGTAGCTCCAGTATTCGTCGCTGTCGCGCGCGGTGAACCGGAACTCCGGTCCCTGCTCGCCGAGCGCGAGCGGCATCTGATCGAGGACGACGAGCGCGGTGACGACCTTCGTGATGCTCGCCATGGGGACGGCATCCGGAGCGGACGCGACGACCCCGTTCATGCCCTCGACCGCGACGGAGGCGCTGCCCGCGCCCGGCCAGGTGAGGGCGGCCGCGGGGGCGGGGATCGGATCGACCTGCGCGGGCTCGACAGTGGGAGCGACCGCGTGCAGCGGCCAGAGCAGCGTGACGGCGGCGTACCCGCCGAACAGCAGCGCGATGATGATCACCGGGACCAGGACACCGGCTCGCCACGGTGAACGGCGCGGCGCGTCGCTCAGCAGATCGGCGCCGACCGGGAGGAACGGCGTCTCGGCGGCGGCGAGCGTCGTCGCCGCGGGCGCCGTGCGCGTGAGGGCTTCCTCGTCGACCCACGTGAACGCGACCGGGCCGGAGCGAGCGACGGGCTGTTCGATCAGCACCTGTTGGGCACGCTGCGCGCGACGAGACGCGGGCGGGGCCTCGTCGACGGTCATCCGCCCAAAATACCGCCTCGCGGCTGGGCTATGATCATCGGGTCAACACGGGAGTCCGGTGTGCCGGGCTGAGAGGAAGCGAAAACGCTTCGACCGTCGAACCTGATCTGGGTCATGCCAGCGCAGGAAGGAGTCCATTGTGAGCACGTCCATGTCCACATCCCCCGTCACGACCACCCGGTCGCGGCCCGCCCGGTGGCGCGTCGTCGACATCGTCGTCGCCAGCGTGATCGGTGTCGCCTCAGGCCTGGTGTTCCTCGCCTGGAACGTCCTGTACCGCGGTCCGAGCGAGCTGCTCTCGCCTCTGCTCCCGGGCCTGCAGGGACTTCTGGACGGACCTTGGCTGTTCGCCGGTGTGCTCGGCGCGCTCATCATCCGTAAGCCCGGCGCCGCGGTCTACACCGAACTGCTGGCCGCGGCCGTGTCCGCGCTCACGCTCGTCGGCAACACGTGGGGCGCGGTCCTCACGCTCGAGGCGGGGCTCGTGCAGGGTCTCGGCGCGGAACTCGTGTTCCTCGCGTTCTTCTACCGGCGCTGGAACCTGCCGGTGGCGATCCTCGCCGGGGTGGGCGCCGCGCTCGCGGGTGGCATCAACAACCTGATCCTCTGGTACGCCGGGGCCGACGTCACGTTCGTCGTGGTCTACCTGGTCAGCACGATGCTCTCGGGCGCGGTGATCGCGGGTGCGCTGTCCTGGCTCCTCGCCCGTGGCCTTGCCGCGACCGGCGCCCTCGACCGCTTCGCCTCCGGCCGCGACGCCCGCCGCCGCGTCTGAGCGCGGTGCCTGCCGCCGCACCGGGCCCGGCCGCCGTCACCGCGAGCGGATGGGGCTGGCGCCACGCGGGACGCTCCGCCTGGGCGCTGCGCGACGTCAGCCTGCGCATCGAGCCGGGGGAGCGCGTGCTGCTCCTGGGCGCATCGGGATCGGGCAAGTCGACGTTCCTGAAAGGCCTGGCCGGCGTCCTCGGCGGCGATGAAGAGGGCGATCGGGCGGGCGAGCTGACGATCGACGGGATGCCGCCCGCGGCCTCCCGCGGGCGCGCCGGGCTCGTGCTGCAGGACCCCGACGCGCAGGTGATCCTCGCCCGGGTCGGCGACGACGTCGCGTTCGGCTGCGAGAACCTCGGCGTCCCGCGCGCGGAGATCTGGCCGCGCGTGCGCGATGCCCTCGACCGGGTCGGGCTGGACGTCGCCCTGGACCGTTCGACGAGCGCGCTCTCCGGCGGGCAGAAGCAGCGGCTCGCGCTGGCCGGGGTGATCGCGATGCGGCCCGGACTCGTTCTGCTGGACGAGCCGACCGCGAACCTCGACCCGGGGGGCGTCGCGGAGGTGCGCGCGGCGGTCGCCGCACTGGTGGGCGCCGGGGAGACGACGCTCGTCGTGGTCGAGCATCGCGTCGAGGTCTGGCTCCCCCTCGTGGATCGGGTGATCGTGCTCGGCGAAGGTGGGGTGGTGGCGGACGGCTCGCCCGATGCGGTTCTCGGGGCCCGGGGGACGGAGCTCGCCGCGCACGGGGTCTGGGTGCCCGGCATCCCGCCCGCTCTGCCGTCGCCGCCGGCGCATGCTCCCGCCGAGATCCTCGTGCGAGCACGAGGTCTCGCCGTGGAGCGGGTCCGTGCTCAGCCGGTCGCCGCGGGCATCGAGCTGGACGTACGGGCCGGGTCGGCGCTCGCGATCACGGGGCCGAACGGCGCCGGCAAGTCGACACTCGGGCTGACCCTCGCGGGGCTCCTGCCCCCGGCATCCGGTGTCCTCGAGGCGACCCCTGCGCTGGCCGGAGGCGTCGGAGCGCAGCCGATCCGCTGGCGCTCGCGGGACCTCCTCACCCGGATCGGCACGGTATTCCAGGACCCGGAGCATCAGCTGCTCGCGCGCAGCGTCCGGGAGGAGCTCGCGGTCGGTCCCGCAGCCCTCGGGCTGCCCGCGACGGAGACCGCCGCCCGCGTGGACGAGCTGCTGTCCCGGCTGCGGCTCGCGCATCTCGCCGACGCGAACCCGTTCACGCTCTCCGGGGGCGAGAAGCGGCGACTGACCGTGGCGGCGATGCTCGCGACGAGACCCCGGATGCTGGTCCTGGACGAACCGACGTTCGGTCAGGACGCCCGCACGTGGGGCGAACTCGTCGCTCTCCTTGCAGAGCTGCGGGACGCCGGCTCTGCGGTCGTCGCGGTGACGCACGACCTCGATGTCGCTGCGGCCCTCCACGCCGAGCGGTTCGCGCTGGGGGTGTCCTGATGCGCGGCGTCGCGCGGATCAACCCCGTCGCCAAGCTCGGGGCGGCCGTGCTCATCACGGTCCCGCTCGTGCTGACGCTCGATGTCGTCTCGGCGGCGGTCGCGCTCGCGCTCGAGCTGCTGCTCATGCCGTTCGCCGGTCTCGGCTGGCGCGAGTTCTGGCGCCGCACCTGGCTCGTCTGGGTCCTCGCTCCGCTCACCGGCCTCACGATCGCGCTCTACGGCCGCACGTCCGGACAGGTGTACGTCGAGTGGCTCGCCGTGCGGGTGAGCGACGGGTCGCTCGAGCTCGCACTCGCCACGACGCTGCGCGTGCTGGCGATCGCCCTGCCGTCGGTCGTGCTGTTCGCCACGGTCGACCCGACGGATCTGGCCGACGGGCTCTCGCAGATCCTGAAGCTGCCGGCGCGGTTCGTGCTCGGCGGCCTCGCGGGGCTCCGCATGGTGGGGCTGTTCCTGGATGACTGGCGAGCGCTCGAGCTCGCCCGCCGGGCGCGCGGCGTCGCCGACCGCGGGCGGCTGCGCCGGTTCCTCGGGATGGCCTTCGCGCTGCTCGTGCTGTCGATCCGGCGGGGGTCGAAGCTCGCGACGGCGATGGAGGCGCGGGGCTTCGGTGCGCCGGGCGCACGGACGTGGGCGCGGCCGTCGACGTTCGGCGCCGCAGAGTGGGGCCTGATGGCCGTCGGCGCCGCGATCGCCGCCGCGGCCCTGTCCGCCGCGGTGGTCTCCGGCTCGTGGAACTTCATCCTCGGCCCGGGGTGATCCCGTCGTGGCCGCGAGACTGCACGGGAGCGCCGAAACCTAGGGGATTCGCCTGCGTCTCGGCGTGCAGATGCAGTTTCGCGGTGCGGGAGCGGGCGTACCCTGGGCGACGGATGCCGCGACGCCGGTGCCGGACGCGGCCGGGTTCACGGTGGAACTGAGTCCCATCTAAGCTGGGATGCAGTCGCACGTTCGAAGGAGAGCACATGGACATCAGCGGAGCTTCCGCGCTCGTCACCGGCGGCGCCAGCGGCCTGGGACTCGCGACCGCCCGCCGGCTCGCCGCCGCGGGCGCCCACGTCACGATCATCGACCTGCCCTCCTCATCCGGAGCCGATGTCGCGGCCGAACTGGGCGGCACGTTCGCGCCCGCCGACGTCACGAGCCCCGAACAGGTCGCCGACGCGGTGCGCCAGGCGGCGGCATCCGGCCCCCTGCGGGTCGTCGTGAACTGCGCCGGGATCGCCCCGCCCGCCAAGGTGCTCGACCGCGACGGCAACCCCTCGCCTCTCGACGGGTTCGAGCGCATCGTGCGCGTCAACCTGATCGGCACGTACAACGTGATCTCGCAGGCCTCCGCCGTCATGGCCCGCACCGACCCCGATGCCGACAGCGGCGACCGCGGACTCGTCGTCAACACGGCGAGCGTCGCGGCGTTCGACGGGCAGATCGGCCAGCCGGCGTACTCGGCGAGCAAGGGCGGCGTGCACGCGATGACGCTGCCGATCGCGCGCGAGCTCGCCCGGTACGGCATCCGCGTCCTCACGATCGCCCCCGGGATCATGGAGACCCCGATGCTCGCCGGGCTCCCGCAGGCGGCGCAGGACTCCCTCGGCGAGCAGGTGCCCTACCCGGCGCGGCTCGGCCGTCCCGACGAATACGCGTCGCTCGTGATGGAAGCCGTGCGCAACGGCTACCTGAACGGCGAGACCATCCGACTCGACGGTGCGATCCGCATGGCGCCGCGCTGACCCCCACCCAGGAGACTCCATGAGCGACTCGATCCTCGTCACGCGCGAGGGCCCGCTGGCCCGCGTGACCTTCAACCGTCCGGCATCCCTCAACGCGATGGATTTCGAGATGGGCACCCTCTGGCGCGACATCGCGCATGAGGTGACCGGCGACGCATCGGTGGGCGCCGTGATCCTGGATGCCGCCGGCCCGGCATTCTGCGCGGGCGGCGATGTCGTCGCGATGGCCGGCGCACCCGCGGGCGGCGACGATGTCACCGCGATGGCGCACGTGATCCACGAGGGGATCCGTGCCTGGGTGCTCTCGGACAAGCCGATCGTCGCGGCCGTGCAGGGCGCGGTCGCGGGCGGTGGGCTCGGGCTCATGCTGAGCGCCGACTACATCGTCGCGTCGGAGTCGGCGAAGTTCGTCAGCAAGTACGCGAACATCGGGCTGACCCCCGACCTCGGCGTCTCGACACTGCTCCCGGCCGCGATCGGTCAGCGCCGTGCCCTCGCCCTCCTCCTGCAGGACCGGACGATCGACGCCGAGACCGCGCTCGACTGGGGCTTGGTCGCCGAGGTCGTCGCACCGGGCGAGCTCGCCGCGCGCGCCGAAGCGGTCGCGCGCTTCTGGCTCGACAACGCAACGGCGGCGTTCGGGCAGGCCAAGCGCCTGGTGCGCGTCGGCGCGCACCGCAGCTTCGAGGAGAACCTGGCCGACGAGGCCGCGAGCATCGGCGCCCGCTTCGACACCGAGGAGTCGAAGCTGCGCATCGCCGCCTTCGCCGCGGCATCCCGCAAGCAGTCCGCACCGAAGGAGAACGCATGAGCACTCTGGCCGGCAAGACCATCCTGATGTCCGGTGGCAGCCGCGGCATCGGCCTCGCGATCGCGCTGCGTGCCGCGGCCGACGGCGCCAACATCGCGCTGCTCGCCAAGACCGACTCGCCCCACCCGAAGCTCGAAGGCACCGTGCACTCCGCGGCCGAGCAGATCCGCGCGGCGGGCGGCAACGCCCTCCCGATCGTGGGCGACGTCCGCAGCGACGACGACATCACCGCGGCGGTCATGAAGACCCAGGGCGAGTTCGGCGGCATCGACATCGTCGTGAACAACGCCTCGGTGATCGACCTGTCGCCCTCGCTGCAGCTGGCCGCGAAGAAGTACGACCTCATGCAGGACGTCAACGTCCGCGGCACGTTCATGCTGTCGCAGGCGGCGGTGCCGATCCTGAAGGATGCCGAGAACCCGCACATCCTGTCGCTTTCGCCGCCGCTGAACCTCGACCCGAAGTGGCTCGGCGCGCACACCGGCTACACCCTCGCCAAGTACGGCATGACGATGGTGACGCTCGGGTTCGCCGCGGAGTTCGCGAAGGACGGGATCGCCGCGAACACGCTGTGGCCGCGCACGACGATCGCGACCGCAGCGGTGCAGAACCTGCTCGGTGGCGACCGGGTGATGGCCGCGAGCCGGACCCCCGAGATCTACGCCGACGCCGCCTACGAGGTGCTCACCCGCCCCGCCCGCTCGTACACGGGTCAGACCCTCATCGTCGAAGACGTGCTGACGGATGCCGGAGTGACCGACTTCTCGCGCTACGCCGCCGTCCCCGGCACCCCCGACGACCGTCTGTTCCCCGACATCTTCCTCTGACGCCGGCGGCGCTCTTCTCGCTTTTCGCTGAAACGACATCTGCGCGACGAGACCATGGGGTTTCCCCACAGTCTCGACGTGCAGATGTCGTCTCACGGGTGCGAGGGAGGCGCTGAGGCGGCGCTGGGCAGTTGTCCAGGCGTGTCGGCTTGACTGGAGGGATGTCTTTCTCCGTTCACCGGCCCGGCCGCATGGGCTCCGACGGCCGTATCGAGTTCGACGTCGCGGACCAGGACGAGCCCCAGTACCTCAGCGACGTGCTCACCGAGCGCGCCGACGAGTCGGTCGAGGCGCAGCCGGATGCCGATCCCGAGCACGGCCCGGAGTCCGAGCCGGCCGCTGAGCCCGCGCCCGCCGCCGCTGTCGAACCGGCGGCCGAGCCCGAACCGGCGGCCGAGCCCGAACCCGATCCTGAACCGGCAGCCGAGCCGGCGGTCGCCCCGACCCGGTCCGCGCGCTCGGGCCGCCGCATCCGTCGTCGCCTGCCTCTCGCGACGCAGCTCGCCGTGCACGGCGGCGCCGACGCGGACGTGCTCGAGGCGGTGCCGGAGGAGACATCCCGCTTCGTGCAGATGTTCTTCGTGCTCGCCGGGACCGCGCTCGTCTCGGCGCTGTCGATGATGTTCGCCCTGATCACCGGTGTCCGCATCTCGATCTGGATCGCGGTGCCGCTCGCGCTCGTGTGGGCGCTCATCATCTTCAACCTCGACCGGTTCCTCACCTCGACGATGCGCTCGACGCGCAACATCTGGAAGCTCATCGGGCTCGCGATCCCGCGCATCTTCCTCGCCGCGCTGATCGGCATCGTCGTCGCGGAGCCGCTCGTGCTCCAGGCGTTCCAGAACGACATCGCGCGCGAGGTCAACTCGACGAACGTCGTCCAGGCGCAGGCGGATCAGGATGCCGTCACGAACGGCCCCGAGAAGCAAGCGCTCGACGAGGCATCGGCGCGGGTCGCGACACTGGAGAACCAGGCCGCGACCGGCATCGTCGAGGGGACGTCCTCGACGTCGGCCGAGACGGTGGCCGCGCAGCAGACGGTGGACCAGCTCACGCAACAGCTCGCCGACCAGCAGGCCGTGATCGATCAGGCGCGCGCTCTGTACCAGTGCGAGCTCACCGGCGAGGGCGTCGGCACGGTGCCCGGCTGCACCGGCGTCGTCGGCGACGGCGCGAGCTCGGATGCCGCGCAGGCGCAGCTCGCCCAGGCCCAGTCCGGATACGACGCGCTCGCCGTGCAGCTCCAAGACGCGACCGCGGCGCTCACCGCCGCGAACGCCGCGGGGACGGATGCCGCAGCCTCCTCCGCCGAGCAGAACAAGCAGCTCGCCGAAGACCAGCTGCCGGCCGCCCGCGCGCAGTACGACGCTGCTCTGGCGGCGTACGACGCCCGAGCCGCGCAGGTCGCCGGCGGCAACGCCGAGGCGATGGGCCTGCTCTCGCAGATGAGCGCGATGGAGCGGCTCGCCGCCCGCGAGCCCGCCCTCGCCATGGCGCACTGGCTCATCGCGCTGCTGTTCTTCATGATCGAGCTGCTCCCGGTGCTGGTCAAGGTGCTGACCAGCTACGGCGATCCGTCGCTGTACGAGCGGGCCGACGCGATGAAGAAGCAGGTCGCGCTGGATCGGGTGACCGCCGCGACCTGGCGCGAGCGCGCGGCGATCGTCCGCACCTGACCCGTCGCGCCGCGTCACCTGGACGCGCCTTCAGCCCCGCCGCAGCGCCCAGAACAGGAGTTTCGGCGCAGGCAGGTGGTTCGACGCTCAGATCCTCCTGTGTCCGCCGAAACGCCTGTTCTCGGCGGGGCGCTGTCCGCCGGAACGCCTGTTCTCGGCGGGATGCTGAGTGCCGGAGAGTCTGTTCTCGGCGAAGGAGCACCGCCCCTGGAGCTCAGTGTTTGCTGCCGGAGAGCAGCAGGATCCCGCCGAGCCCGATCATGAGCCCGCCTCCGGTCGCCGAGAGCACCGAGATGCGTCGCGGCGACTTGCCGAACCAGGCGCGGGCGCCCGCGGCCGCGAGCGCCCAGACTCCGTCCGAGATGAGAGCGATCACGAAGAA
The DNA here is from genome assembly GCF_039531105.1 of Microbacterium lacus. Lineage (NCBI taxonomy): Bacteria > Bacillati > Actinomycetota > Actinomycetes > Micrococcales > Microbacteriaceae > Microbacterium > Microbacterium lacus. The sequence goes on along the minus strand of NZ_BAAAPK010000002.1, from coordinate 71,869 downwards.
GACGAGCCCGAGCTCGACCATCTGCAGCGGCACCGAGCCCGAATCCAGGTCGACGAACTGCGGCAGCACCGCGACGAAGAACGCGATCGTCTTCGGGTTCGTGATGCCGACGACGAACCCTTCGCCGAGCTGACGCCAGTGCGAGCGGGGGAGCGCGCCCGACAGCGCCGCCTCGGCCGCGCGTCCGCGATGGCGGATCGCCTGGATGCCGAGGAACATCAGGTACAGCGCGCCGGCTACCTTCACGATCGTGAACAGCACGACCGAGCGCGCCACGATCCCGCCGACCCCGAGTGCGACCAGGCCGATGATCGGCAGGAGCCCGAGCGCGTTCCCGAGCACGCTCAGAAGGCCCCCGATGCGGCCGAGGGCGAGTGCGCGACCGATCGTGAAGAGCACGCTCGGCCCCGGGATCACGATCAGCACGAGCGACGCGAGGACGAACGCGAGGAGATTGTCGACCGGGACCACACGGTCACCCTAGTCCGGCGCCCGCCCAGGCTCATCGCCTACCCTGAGAGCATGACGACCAGGCCCGAAGCGACGCCCGTGCGACAGGTGCGGCCGCGCACCGAGGGCTGGCAGCAGAAGAAGGATGCCGAGGGCAGGCCCCTGCTGCAGTTCGCGAGCCCGAAGCGGGGCAAGCCCCCCGTGCACCTGGCCGATCTCACCCCGGAGGAGCGGGTCGCGAAGGTCAAGGACCTGGGCCTGCCCGGATTCCGCGCGAAGCAGCTCGAGAAGCACTACTTCCAGCACTGGACGCACGACCCCGCCGCGATGACCGACCTGCCGGCATCCGGTCGCGAGGAGTTCGTCCACGGCATGCTGCCGCCGTTGCTCACCGAAGTGCGCAGGCTCGAGACCGATCGCGGCGACACGATCAAGTTCCTGTGGAAGCTGCACGACGGCGCGCTCGTCGAGTCGGTCCTGATGCGCTACCCGGGCCGGATCACGCTGTGCGTCTCCAGTCAGGCCGGATGCGGCATGAACTGCCCGTTCTGCGCGACCGGGCAGGCGGGGCTGACCCGCAACATGTCGGCGGCCGAGATCATCGAGCAGATCGTCCGCGCCAACCGCCTGATCGCCGACGGCGGGCTCGGCGGCAAGAAGCGCGATGACCACAGCGCCGAGCGCGTCAGCAACATCGTATTCATGGGCATGGGGGAGCCGCTCGCGAACTACGCCCGCGTCATGCAGGCCGTGCGCGTCATGACAGACAAGGAGCACGGTCTCGGGATGAGCGCGCGCGGGATCACCGTCTCGACGGTGGGGCTGGTCCCGGCGATCACGAAGCTCGCGAACGAGGACATCCCGGTGACGTTCGCGCTGTCGCTGCACGCCCCCGACGACACGCTCCGCGACGAGCTGATCCCGGTGAACTCCCGCTGGAAGGTCGACGAGGCGCTGGATGCCGCACGGGCGTACTTCGACAAGACCGGGCGCCGGGTCTCGATCGAGTACGCCCTCATCAAAGACATGAACGATCACGCGTGGCGGGCCGACCTCCTCGCGGACAAGCTCAACGCGCGCGGTCGCGGCTGGGTGCACGTGAACCCGATCCCGCTCAACCCGACTCCCGGGTCGGTGTGGACGGCGTCCGAGGTCTCGGTGCAGAACGAGTTCGTCCGCCGGCTCAACGATGCCGGCATCCCGACGACCCTCCGCGACACCCGCGGCAAGGAGATCGACGGCGCGTGCGGCCAGCTCGTGGCGACGACCGAGGACGAAGCGGCCGCCGCGGCCACCCCGAACGAGGACTGACCGCGCGCCGGCGAGCCTGACAGAATCGGCTCATGCCCGCCTGGCTCGTCTTCGCGCTCGTCGCACTGGCCTTCTCGCTGGTCGCCGCGTGGATCGTCCGGCGTCTTCTGGATGTCGAGGTCGGGTGGCTGCGCGCCTGGGTGACGGCGATCGTGGTGTTCGTCATCGCATCACCTGTCGCGGTGTGGTCGTTGACGCAGGCGCAGGTCTACGAGAACGGTCGCCTGGTCGCCGACGGTGCGATCGCGATCGCGTTCGTCGCGCTCACCGTCGGCTGGATGCTGGCCGCCGTCGTGATCGCAGTGCTGACGCTCGAGTTCCTCTGGCCCTCCCGTCGCTGGCGCAACCCGATCTCGGTGGTGCGCGACGCGATCCGCCGCCGGGACCGCGCACGGCGCTACGCGCAGATCCTCGCGATCGGCTCGCGGCATGGACTGACGTTCTACGAGAGCAGGCGACGCGGCGAGCAGGACGAGGAGCTGCCCGCGGCGCTCGTCTCGGCGATGAACGAGGCCGGGGTCACGTTCGTCAAGCTCGGTCAGGTGCTGTCCTCCCGCGAGGACGTGCTGCCGCCCGCGCTCATTGCGGCGTTCTCGACGCTGCAGATGGATTCGACGCCGATTCCCTGGGCCGAAGCCGAGACCGCGATCCGCGCGCAGCTGGGATGCCCCATCGAGGAGGTCTTCGCCGAGATCGACCCGGTGCCTCTGGCCGCCGCATCCGTCGCTCAGGTCCACGCGGCCCGACTGCGCTCCGGCGAGGACGTCGTGGTGAAGATCCAGCGGCCGCGGGCCCGTGCGCAGGTGACCACCGACCTCGACATCCTCGAGCGCCTCGCCGCGCAGGCTGAGCGTCGCACGGACTGGGCCCGTGCATACGGCGCGCGGGCACTGGTGGCCGAGTTCTCGCGCGCGCTGCGCGAAGAGCTCGACTACAGGATCGAGGTCTCCAACACCGAGATGCTCCGCTCCGCGATCCCGAGATCGGAAGCGACGCGCCTGCATGTTCCCCGCGTGTACCCGCAGTACTCCACCGCGCAGATGATCGTGCAGGAGCGCGTGATCGGCACGCCGTTCGGTCGGCTCGCACCGGGTGCGGTTCCGGAGGAAGAGGCTCGACGGATCGCCGACGATCTGCTCGACGCGGTTTTCGAGCAGATCGCGGTGCGCGGCGTGTTCCACGCCGACCTGCATGCCGGCAACGTGATCCTGGGGGAGGACGGGGCTGTCACACTCATCGACTTCGGGGCCGTCGGGGTGCTCGAACGCAGCATGCGGCGGCTCCTGATCCCGATGCTCATCGGGATGGCCAACGAGGATGACGTGGCCGTCACCGACGTCGCGCTGCTCATGTGCGAGCCGCCCGGCGGCGAGTTCGACACGACGACGCTGCAGCGGGATATCGGCGTGATCCTGACCCGCGTGCACAACGCGCGTGCCGACGAGAACATCTTCCGTTCGTTCCTGGACGCTCTCCGGCGCAATCGCATGGCGCTGCCGCCGTCGCTTCTGCTCGTGTTCCGCACGCTCGCGTCGCTCGAGGGGACGCTGCGCCGGCTGGTGCCGGACTACGACATGGTCGGCCGCGCCCTCGAGGTCGCGCCGCGGATGGCGCGATCGCTCGTCTCGCCGCGCACGGCCCTGCTCAGCGCGCAGACCTGGTCGACGCTCATCGCCGAGCAGATGCGACGGATGCCGCGTCGTATCGAGAGCCTGACACGCTCGCTGGATGAGGGGACGCTCTCGGTGCGGCTGCGCGCGCTGGAGAGCCCGGATGACCGCTCGTACATCGACGGCATCATCGGCCGCCTCACGACCACCGTCATCGGCATCACTCTCGTGATCGCCGGCATCATGCTCGGCGTCGACGACGGTGGCCCGCTGCTGACCGGCGACGTGCCCGCCTTCTCCTTCCTCGGCAGCATCGTCGGCCTCGGCGGCCTGCTCCTGCTGCTGCGGAGTCTGCGCGGAGCGCTGCGCCGGCGCTCCTGAGTCCACCGCTGTCAACCGCCGCCCGGGACACTCCCCGCGCGAGTAGCGTTATCGGATGGTCAATTATCGATATCTCGGAAACAGCGGACTCAAGGTCTCGGAGATCACGTACGGCAACTGGGTGACGCACGGCTCGCAGGTCGACGACACCGACGCGATCGCCACGGTGCACGCGGCCCTGGATGCCGGCATCACCACGTTCGACACGGCCGACGCGTACGCGAACACCGCCGCGGAATCCGTCCTCGGCAAGGCGATCCAGGGGCAGCGTCGCGAGTCGCTCGAGATCTTCACGAAGGTCTACTGGCCGACGGGTCCCGGTGGGGCGAACGACAGCGGCCTCAGCCGCAAGCACATCATGGAGTCGATCAACGGCTCGCTGAAGCGACTCGGCACCGACTACGTCGAGCTCTACCAGGCGCACCGCTACGACTACGAGACCCCGATCGAGGAGACGTTCACGGCGTTCGCCGACATCGTCCGCCAGGGCAAGGCGCTGTACATCGGCGTCTCGGAGTGGACCGCAGAGCAGCTGCGCGAGGGTCACGCGCTCGCCAAGGAGCTCAACTTCCAGCTCATCTCGAACCAGCCCCAGTACTCGATGCTGTGGCGGGTCATCGAAGACAAGGTCGTTCCGGCCTCCGAAGAGCTCGGGATCTCGCAGATCGTGTGGTCGCCGATGGCGCAGGGCGTGCTGAGCGGCAAGTACCTGCCGGGGCAGCCGGCGCCCGAGGGCTCGCGCGCGACCGACGAGAAGAGCGGCGCGAACTTCATCAAGCGCTTCATGGACGACGACGTGCTGACCGCCGTGCAGAAGCTCAAGCCCATCGCCGAGCAGGCGGGCCTGTCGATGCCGCAGCTCGCGATCGCGTGGGTGCTGCAGAACCCGAACGTCGCCGCCGCCCTCGTGGGCGCCTCGCGTCCGGAGCAGATCGCGTCGAACGTGGCGGCGTCGGGTGTGACGCTGGATGCCGACACCCTGGCCGCGATCGATGCGGCCGTCGGCGGGGTCGCCGTCACCGACGCGGAGGAGACGTACTCCGTCTCGCCGAAGACGCGTCCCTGACCTCCTCGTCCTGACATGCCGACCTCCAGCGCGGGCATCCTCCTCTACCGGCTCGAGGAGGGTGCCCCGCCGGAGGTGCTGATCGCCCATATGGGCGGACCCTTCTGGGCGCGCAAGGACGCCGGGGCGTGGTCGATCCCGAAGGGCGAATACGACCCCGACGAGGAGGGCGCGCTGGACGCGGCGCTTCGCGAGTTCCGCGAAGAGCTCGGCGTCGCGGCCCCCGATGCCGACTACGCCGAGCTCGGCACGTTCGCGTATTCGTCCGGCAAGCGCGTCACGGTCTTCGTCTCGGACGGATCGGGCTTCGCGCTGGACGGCCTCGCCTTCGGCGAGTTCGAGATGGAGTGGCCGCCGCGGTCCGGCCGGGTCCAGTCCTTCCCAGAGGTCGACCAGGTGGAGTGGGTGAGGATGGATGCCGCCCGCGAGCGGCTCGTGAAGGGTCAGCGACCCGCGATCGATGCGCTCGAGCGGCACCTGGCGGATGCGCAGCGCTGACCCCGGCATCCGCTGACGACACGAAGGAGGACGGCGTGCGCGCGCTGGTGTACTACATCGCCACCACGATCGACGGATTCATCGCCGACGCGGACGGTGACTTCTCGCAGTTCCCGGTCGACCCCGCCACCCTTGCGGACCTGTTCGCGAGGTATCCCGAGACGTGCCCGGCGCATGTGCGAGCAGCCCTCGGGGTCTCCGCACCTCCGCGACGCTTCGACACGGTGCTCATGGGCAGGCGGACGCACGAGCCCGCCGTGCAGGCAGGCCTCGTCGACGGCGCCTATCCGCATCTGCGGCAGATCGTCGTGACCCACCGCGAAGTGCCCGCCTCGGCGCACATCGAGACGATCTCCGGAGACGTCGCCGCCCGCGTGGCGGAACTGAAGGCGGAGCCGGGCGCCGACATCTGGCTCTGCGGCGGAGGCGACCTCGCCGGGCAGCTCGCGGACCAGATCGACGAGGTGCAGCTGAAGATCAACCCGCTCGCCCTGGGGCGCGGTGTCCCGCTCTTCGGCGGCGCAGGCGTCCCTCGCGCACTGGACCTCGAGCCGGTCGGTGTCGAGCCGCTGTCCGGAGGCGTGATCCTCGCGACCTACCGGCGTGCGGGTCAGTTGTAGCCCGGGGGCGGTGTCGCGGTCGGCGTCGGACCGGGGTTCTCCACGACCGGGATGTCGTCGGCCGGAAGCGACGCACCGGCGGGCACCGCGACCACGACGCCGCCCGGCAGCAGCGTGTAGTCGATCTGCTCGCCGAGGCCCGTGAACAGATCGCCGTCGGCCTCGGAATACCAGGCGGGCAGTGAGACCGTCGCCTGCACCGCGGACGCCTTCTCGATCGGGATGCAGACGATCTGGGCGGAGGGGAGATCCGCGATGATCATGCAGAACCGCTGGTCCGTCGTCGGCCCCGCCCCGACCGTCCGGCCGTACAGGATGCCGTAGGGAGTGAGCTGCTCCCAGATCAGCTGGTCGGCGACCGCCTCCGCACCCGGCAGAGCCAGGATGTCTTCGCGCAGACCCGCGAAGTAGGCCGCGTACTGCGCGTCATAGCCCGCCGCGCGCTGCTCCGCGGCGATCGCCGCTGCCCGTGCCTGCGCCGACGGGCGCTGCGGATCGCCCGACCGGGAGATGCTCCAGGCGGTGCCGCCGAGGAGCAGCGCGACGACCGCCGTCGCCGCGATCGCGGCGACGTGGCGGCGCGAGGCCCGGACAGGCGCGATCGGGGTCGGTGTGCGCCGCTCGGCCGCCGGCTCCGCAGCCTCCTGTTCGTCATCGGGCGCGCCGCTCTCGGTGAGGGCGGGCGTGATCTCGGGCGCGGGAAGTCGCGCGCCGCGCGCGGCACGTGCCCGCTCTTCGAGCTCGTCGAGCCGGCTCACGGCCTCCGCATCGTCGACGATGTCGGCGTCCGGTCCGTACGCACGTGCGCGCAGCGCCTCGAGCTCTGCACGCTCGAGGGCGGTCAGGGCGCCGGGCTGGTGTTCGGGCACGCGTTCAGGCTAACCCCGGTCGCGCTCGGCGTCCCATTCGTCCAAGAGGCGCGGCATCCGCTCGCCGAGGAAGCGGAAGAATCCCGACATGTCGCGGGCGCGCGCGACCGACTGGGGAGCGTCGGCGTTGTCATCCGCGACGCGGTCCACGAAGTCGGCGAGGCGCTCGTACAGCGGCAGATTGGCGGTGAGGACCACGCGCCAGCCGTCGTCGGCGATGTCGTAGCGGTCCCGTCGGTCGCCGTGGTGGGGGAGCCGATGGATGATGTGGATCGCCTGCAGATAGCGCACGGCGCCCGAGACAGCAGCCGCCGACACTCCGAGCCGATCGGCGAGCTCCGCCGCCGTGTAGCCTGCGTCGGGCGAGCCGACGAGCGCCATCATCACACGGGCGGGCATGCGCGGCATCCCGGCCGCCGTCATCATCGCCGCGGCCTGTTCGGCGGCCTCCGTTCCGCGGTGTTCCACAGTCCTCATCCTGCCGGAGCCAGCTCGCGTCGGCGCATGAGCGCGGCCGTCGCGCCGCCGATCACCGCGATCGCCACGAGGAGCCCCCACAGTCCCTGCAGATCCACGCCGTCGCCGTTCACCGTGGGTGCGGCGGCGATCGGCGCCGCATGGACCAGCCAGTCGGGGAAGCCGAAGAGCGGACCGAAGAGTCCGAGCACCATCGCGAGCATCACGAGCGTCCAGCCGAGGGGGATCGTCACGCGGGGAGCCAGCACGAAGACGAGCGCTGTCAGCACCAGGAACACGCTCGCCGCGACGACCTGTCCCGATCCGACGACCGCGACATCGCCCATCAGCGACCAGTCGCCGTCGCGGCCCGCGATGCCGAGGGCCGCGCCGACGACGGCGGAGGCGACGACGATCACGATCGCCGCGAACCCGACGACGACGTAGCCGGAGAGCCAGCGCACCCTGTCGACCGGTGTCGCGAGCACTGCCTCGGCCGTGCCGTGGGCCTCCTCCGAGCGCGCGCGGCAGACCGTCTGCACGGCGGCGCACGCGGCGAGGATCCCGAGCATCTCGAAGAAGATGATGACCGCGCCCTGGGCGATGCTGCCGTTCGCGCTGATGACCTCGAGGATCGCCTGCACCGACGGCAGCTCGGTCACCACGTCGGCGAGGACGCCCGCGAGACTCGTCGCGAGCAGCCCGGTCAACAGTCCGCCGGCGGCCCAGCCCAGGATCGACCCGCGCGTGAGCCGCCACACCAGACCCGTCGGTCCGGCCAGGGAGGCCGAGGCGTCGGGGCGGCCGCGCCGCTCGGGGACGAGGCTTGCGCCGAAGTCGCGGGTGCTCTGGATCGCGACGGATGCTGCGGCGAGTGCGAGCCCGAACACGACGCACAGCACGAGCGGCCACAGCGCGTCGTCGGCGAACGGACGCGACTGCTCACCCCAGCCGAACGGCGAGAGCCACGTCAGCCACGAGCTCTCGATGCGCTGGAGGTCCGCGGTCGGCGTCCCCAGCGCGTTGCCGAGGCCCGCGAGCAGGAAGGTCAGCAGCAGGATCCACACCGCGAGCGCATTGGCGCCCCGCGACGTGCGCATGAGCTGCCCGGCGATGAGCCCGATGCCGAGGAAGGTCACTCCCACCGCACCGGCTCCGAAGCCTGCGACGAACGATCCGCCGGCGGCGAGCCCTGTACTGAGCAGGGCGAGCGAGGTGAGAAGCGCCAGTCCGAGGTTGGCGAGCAGTCCGTGCGCGACCGTGGCCAGAACCGGCACCGTCCGCCCAGCGGGTGTCGCGGCGACCAGCTCGGTCCTGCCGAGCTCCTCGTCCATGCGGGTGTGCCGGACCGCCAGGAACGAGCTCATGAAGGCGGCGTCGATCGCGAGGAACGGGAAGATCAGGAACAGCATGAATGCGCCTTCGTCGGCGCCGGACGGCAGTCCGCGGAACAGCATGATGACCGGGTTGGCGATCGCGGTGGCCAACAGCGCCTCGCGGTCCTGCTGCGTGCCGTACGACTGGGTGACTCCGACGTACGTGAGGTACGCGAGCAGCGCCGTCCCGACGATCCACATCAGCAGCTGCCAACGGTCTCGACGGATCCGCTCCCGCAGCAGGGTCGCGAACGCGTTCATCGGCCGGCTCCGCTCGGCGCATCCTCCGGTTGCGGCCGGTCGCCGTAGTGACGGAGGAACAGCTCCTCCAGGGACGGCGGCTCGATGCGCAGCCCGCTGACGTTGCGCCGGGCGAGCTCCGGCAGTGCCGCCGCGACGCGATCGCTGTCGATCGTGACGTGCGCGCGGCCCTCGGAGATCCGCGCGTCATGTGCGCCGGGGATGCCGTCGGCCGCGGCGATCTCCGCCGCCTCGAACGAGATCTCCGTGCGGGTAAGGTGCCGCAGGTCTGCGAGGGTGCCGGATTCGACCACTCGGCCGGCGCGGATGATGCTGACGCGATCGCACAGGAGCTCGACCTCCGACAGGATGTGGCTCGACAGCAGCACCGTGGCCCCGGCATCCTTCACCCGGGCCATCTCGCGGCGGAACACCACCTCCATCAGGGGATCCAGACCGCTCGTGGGCTCGTCGAAGATGTACAGCTCGGCGGGCACCGCCAGGGCTGCGATCAAAGCGACCTTCTGCCGGTTGCCCTTCGAGTACGCCCGTCCCTTCGTGCGGGGATCGAACTGGAACTCCTCCATCAGCCGTCGCTTCTGCGCACGGTAGGCGGCGTCACGGCTGCCGGCACCCCGCAGCCGGGCGAGCACGTCGATCGACTCGCCGCCGGACAGGTTGGGCCAGATGCTCACATCCCCCGGGACGTACGCGATCCGCCGGTGCAGCCCCACTGTTTCCCGCCACGGGTCCTCGTCAAACACGCGCACCTGGCCGGATGTCGCCCGGGCGAGTCCGAGCAGGATGCGGATCGTGGTCGACTTCCCGGCGCCGTTGGGTCCGAGGAAGCCGTGCACCTGTCCCGCCTCGACCTGCAGGTCCAGTCCGTCCAGGGCGTGGACGGTTCCGTAGCGCTTGATGAGGGATGTCGTGCGGATCACGCTGCTCATGCGACGAACGATACGCCTGTTTCAGTAATTTGTGAATGCAGTGACGGTCTTCTGCGGTGTATACCGAAACCCCGACTCAGGCAACTTCGTGGCCTCCTTCGCGTCATTGTGTATACAATCAGGGGGGAAGGGTGACTATGAGAGCAAGTGATCGCGCGTACGCCGCGCTCCTGGACCAGATCCAGTCCGGCGATCTCGCTCCCGGCACCGTGCTCGCCGAGGTCGAGCAGGCCGCCCGACTCGGGGTGAGCCGGACGCCGCTCCGCGAAGCGCTCGGGCGTCTTGCGGCCGACGGCCTCGTCGTCCAGCAGTCCCCGCGCGTGACCGTCGTCAGCGACATCGACGTCGCCGACATCCGCGCGCTGTTCGAGGTGCGCCGCGCCCTCGAGGAGACCGCTGCGCGCCTGGCCGCCACCCGCGCCGACGCCGACGTGTTCGCCGCGCTCGCCGTCGAGTTCGCCGGCGTCGGCGCCCTCGACCGCGACGAGGGGCGTGACGCGTACTACGCGCTCATCGCCCGTTTCGACGCGCAGCTGGACGCCGCGATCGACAACGACTACCTCACGTCGGCTCTGCGCGGCATCCGCACCCACCTCGTGCGGGTGCGGCGCCTGGCGCGCGACATCCCCGAGCGACTGGCCGCCTCGGTCGCCGAGCACCGGCTGATCGCCTCCGCGATCGCCGATCGGGATGCCGACCTCGCCGCCCACGCGACCCACGTGCACCTGCACAACGCTCTGACCACGATCCTCGCGTCGCTCGACGCACCGTCCGCTCTGAAAGGCACGGCATGACCACCACGCACCACCTCCGCGTCCACCGCAGTGACGAGCACCTCTCCCGCGAGGGACAGCTCGCCTGGCGCATCGCCGAGATCGCCGCCGATCCCGTCGAGGTCGACCAGGACGTCGTCGACATGATCATCAACCGGGTGATCGACAACGCCGCCGTGGCCGCGGCATCCCTCACCCGCGCGCCCGTGAGCGCCGCCCGCCAGCAGGCGCTCGACCACGCGGTGTCGATCAGCGGCAAGGGGGCGACCGTCTTCGGCTGCAGCGTCGAGCGGCGGACGAGCCCCGAGTGGGCGGCGTGGGCGAACGGCGTCGCCGTGCGCGAGCTCGACTACCACGACACCTTCCTCGCCGCGGAGTACTCGCACCCCGGCGACAACATCCCGCCCATCGTCGCGGTCGCCCAGCACGTCGGCGCCGACGGCCGGGCGCTCGTGCGCGGAATCGCCACCGGCTATGAGATCCAGATCGACCTCGTGCGCGCGATCTCGCTCCACAAGCACAAGATCGACCACGTCGCCCACCTCGGCCCGTCGGCCGCCGCCGGGATCGGCACACTCCTGGACCTCCCGGTCGAGACGATCTACCAGGCCGTCGGCCAGGCGCTGCACACGACGACCGCGACCCGGCAGTCCCGCAAGGGCGAGATCTCCACGTGGAAGGCGCACGCTCCCGCGTTCGCCGGGAAGATGGCCGTGGAGGCTGTCGACCGCGCGATGCGCGGCGAGACCTCGCCGAGCCCGATCTACGAGGGCGAAGACGGCGTGATCGCATGGCTGCTGGACGGTCCCGACGCCTCGTACGAGGTGCCGCTGCCGGCGACCGGGGAGTCCAAGCGCGGCATCCTCGATTCGTACACGAAGGAGCACTCCGCGGAGTACCAGGCGCAGGCCTGGATCGACCTGGCCCGCAAGCTCCACAACGAGCACCCCGATGCCTTCGCCCCGGACAACATCGAGTCGATCGTGCTGCACACGAGCCACCACACGCACTACGTGATCGGCTCGGGCGCGAACGACCCGCAGAAGTACGACCCGCACGCCTCACGCGAGACGCTGGACCACTCGATCCCGTTCATCTTCACCGTCGCGCTGCAGGACGGCACGTGGCACCACGTCGACTCCTACGCTCCCGAGCGCGCGACTCGCGAGGACACCGTCGCCCTGTGGCACAAGGTCACGACGGCGGAGGACGCCGAGTGGACTCGCCGTTACCACTCGGAGGACCCGAACGAGAAGGCATTCGGAGGCCGCGTCGTGATCCGCTTCACCGACGGCACCGAGCTCGTCGACGAGATCGCGGTGGCCGATGCCCACCCGCTCGGTGCGCGTCCGTTCGCACGCGAGGACTACGTCCGCAAGTTCCGCATCCTCGCCGAGCCGGTGCTCCTGCCCGAGGAGATCGAGCGGTTCCTGGACCTCGCCCAGCGCCTGCCCGATCTCACCGCCGAAGAGGTCGGTCAGCTCACGATCGTCGCGAAGCCCGGTGTGCTCGCGACCGCGCCCGCCCCGAAGGGGCTGTTCTGATGCTGTACGCGCAGACACCGGCGGCCGAGAAACGGCGGCTGTTCCGTGAGCGGCTGGCGTCGGGGGAGCTGCTGCGCTTCCCCGGGGCGTTCAACCCGCTGAGCGCGAAGCTCATCGAGCGCAAGGGATTCGAGGGCGTCTACATCTCCGGTGCCGTGCTGTCCGCCGACCTCGGTCTGCCCGACATCGGCCTGACGACCCTCACCGAGGTCGCCGGTCGCGGGCAGCAGATCGCGCGGATGACCGAGCTGCCGGCCCTCATCGACGCCGACACGGGGTTCGGCGAGCCGATGAATGTGGCGCGGACGATCCAGACGCTCGAGGACGCCGGCCTTGCCGGCATGCACATCGAGGATCAGATCAACCCGAAGCGCTGCGGTCACCTCGACGGAAAGGCCGTCGTCGACCAGGACACCGCGATCAAGCGCATCCGCGCGGCGGTCGACGCGCGTCGCGATCCGAACTTCCTGATCATGGCGCGCACCGACATCCGCGCGGTGGACGGTCTCGAGGCGGCGCTCGACCGCGCGAAGGCGCTCGTGGATGCCGGTGCCGACGCGATCTTCCCCGAAGCGATGCGCTCCCTCGAGGAGTTCGCCGCGGTGCGCGCCGCAGTCGACGTGCCGATCCTCGCGAACATGACCGAGTTCGGAAAGAGCGACCTGTTCTCCGTCGATCAGCTCCAGAGCGTCGGCGTGAACATCGTGATCTGGCCGGTGTCGCTCCTGCGCATCGCGATGGGGGCCGCCGGCCGGGCGCTGGATACGCTGATCGACGAGGGGCACCTGACCTCGAAGCTCGGCGAGATGCAGCATCGCGCCGACCTCTACGACCTGATCGACTACGAGGATTACAACCACTTCGACACTTCGGTGTTCAACTTCCAGATCGCCCGCTGAGCCTCCCGAGGAAGAGAGAGATGACAGACATCGAGATCAAGAAGGGCCTCGCCGGGGTCACCGTCGACTACACCGCCGTGTCGAAGGTCAATCCCGAGACGAACAGCCTGCTCTACCGCGGCTACCCGGTCCAGGAGCTCGCCGCGACGCAGTCGTTCGAGGCCGTCGCGTACCTGCTCTGGTACGGCGAGCTGCCGGATGCCGACCAGTTGGCGGCGTTCACCGCCGAGGAGCGGGCGAACCGGGCGCTGGATGACAACGTCCGCGAGGCGATCGACCTCACGCCGCTGGACGCCCACCCGATGGACGTGCTGCGCACGGCCGTCTCCCTCGTCGGGGCTTCCGACCCCGCTGCGTTCGACAGCTCGCGCGAGTCCGATCTGGCGAAGTCGCGGCGTCTGCTCGCCAAGCTCCCCGCGATGGTCGCCTACGACCAGCGCCGACGCCACGGGCTCGGTATCCTGGATCCTCGGGAGGATCTGGACTACTCGCAGAACTTCCTCTGGATGACGTTCGGCGAAGAGCCGGACCCCGTGGTCGCGCAGGCGTTCAACGTGTCGATGATCCTGTACGCGGAGCACTCGTTCAACGCCTCGACGTTCACGGCCCGCGTCATCACGAGCACGATGTCCGACCTGTACTCCGCGGTCGTCGGGGCGATCGGGGCCCTCAAGGGACCGCTGCACGGTGGCGCGAACGAGGCCGTGATGCACATCTTCGACGAGATCGGCTCGGCGCAGAACGTCGGACCGTGGCTGGACACCGCGCTCGCCGAGAAGCGCAAGATCATGGGCTTCGGGCACCGCGTGTACAAGCACGGCGATTCGCGCGTGCCGACGATGAAGGCCGCGCTGGACACCCTGGTCGAGCACTACTCGGCGCAGGGTGACAGCGCCCGCGACCTCGCCGCGCTGTACGACGCGCTCGAGGCCGACTTCGTTGCGCGGAAGGGCATCTACCCCAATCTCGATTACCCGTCGGGGCCGGCGTACAACCTGATGGGCTTCGACACGCTCACCTTCACACCGCTGTTCGTCGCGGCGCGGGTGACCGGGTGGACGGCGCACATCATGGAGCAGGCCGCCTCGAACGCCCTCATCCGGCCGCTGTCGGCGTACAACGGTCCCGACGAGCGTCACATCGACGGCTACGTTCCGGATGCCGCGCTCGATGCCGCAGCAACCTTGGACCGCCCGGAGGAGGCCGCCGGCTGACCCTGCCCCCCAGCAGCCGGCGGCCTCGCCTTCTCAACCGGCGAGGATGCGCTCGCCGTGGTGCCGACTCGGGTGCAGATCGAGGTCTTCGGCTTCGCGCTGGTAGCGCGGATAGCTGAGCCTGCCGCGGGTCGCGAGCAGCACGATGGTCGCGATCACGAAGTATCCGATCGTGGCGCCGAATCCGACGAGCATGGCCGACGTGTCCGCCGCGATCGTTCCGCCCGCCGCCAGGCGCTGGAAGTACGTCACGGAGCCGTCGATCGAGCCGTGCAGGAGGATGCAGAGCGCGAGGCTCGCCTGCGTGTTGTTGGAGAGCCAGGTGAAGATGAACGTCATCCCGATCACGGTGAGGGTGAAGAAGCCCAGTCCGAACATCCCCTGGCCGATGTCGCCGCTGCCGAACCAGGACGGGATGTACAGCGAGAAGTGCCACGTCGCCCACAGCAGCGAGAGGTAGAACGTGCCCCGGAAAGGACCGTACTTGTTCTGCATCCGCGGGAGGGCGAATCCGCGCCAGCCGGTCTCCTCGAAGAGCGGTCCGAAGATGAAGTGCGCGGCGTACGAAGCCGGGTAGATCACGAGTGACGTCAGCGCGAAGGCGGCACCCGCGTCGGTCGCGCCGAGGATGAGCGTCACGATCACCGCGGTGCCCGGAAGCAGCAGGATCGCCACCAGGTACCACTGGATTCCGTGCCGGAACGAGATGAGGCGGCTCGCGAGACGCCGGATGCCGGGCTTGCCGTCGATGAGCCCGACCATGAGGAACGCGGTTCCGGTCACACCGATCGCGATCCCCGGGAGCACCCAGATCGTCGGGGCGAATGTGTCGGGATTGAACGCCGGCACACCGAGGAGGATGAGCGGGCTCCACAGCAGCCATGTCACCGCGTAGGCGATGACGAAGAACATCGTCAGGGGGCGCCGGCGGGCGAGGCCCCGGATGCCGGGCTCGCGGGTGGCGTCGGTGCGGGGTTCGGTCGCCGTGGTCATGATGATCCTTTCGCCGTGCTCACTGCTGGAACGGCTGCTTGTCCTGCGCGCAGAACGTGCCGGCCTCGGGAAGCGTGCCGTCCAGGATGTAGGCGGCGATCAGGTCGTCGGCGCAGGTGCTCCGGTTCAGCAGCGACGTGTGCCCGTATCCGTTGACGGTCAGCAATACGGATCCCTCGAGAAGATCGGAGTTCTGCACCGCGTTCTTGTAGGGCGTCGACGGGTCGTGGGTCGTGTTGACGACCAGGGCGGGCTGAGAGGTCTTCACCTTCCACGGGCCCGTGTAGGGATCGGCCGCCTTCACCTGCCAGAAGCTGCACGGCACGTCGAAATACAGCGTCGCCAGACCGCTGTATCCCGCCTGCTGCTGCACTTCCACCGCGAGCGTCGGGATGCGCTCGGGTGCTACGGCGGCAGCATCCCCGCAGGCGATGCTGAGCGCCTGCTCGGGTCCGACATACGTCGTCGCCGGTGGCTCCGGCGCAGCATCCGACGACGCGTCCCCGTCCGGCTGCGCGGGAGCGGGCGCGGGGTTCGTCGCCGCCTCGTAGATGGTCTGCAGCGCGGTGGCCGTTCCTACCCACCCTTGCGCCCCCGGGATGGGAGCGCTGACGTCCATGCCGTTGTCGACGTCCGTCACCAGGTCGGTGAGGGTGATCGTGCGTGGTCCGGCGGCCGACGAGAAGGTCACCGGACCTGCCGCCAGGATGTTCTGAAGGTCCGTCCACTTCTGGCGCGTCTGCTGGACCGTAGGCGCGGCGAACGCGCACTGGTCAGGCCCTGCGGTCGCGCAGAGGACGAAGAACTGATCGAGCACCTCGGCGTTGTCCAGCGATCCGATGCGCACGCCGAGTGTCTGCTGGGCATCGGGATCGCCGTCGTTCGTCCAGTTCTGCGGGCTCAGGTTGCCGTCGAGGACGAAGGAGCGGATCTGATCGGGGAACATGTTCGCGTAGGTCATGCCGAGGAACGTGCCGTACGACACGCCCCAGTAGTTCAGCGGTTCGCCGCCGGTGGCCCGGCGCAGCTGTTCGAGGTCCCGCGCCGTGTCTCCGGTGGAGACGTGTGCGGCCAGATCACCGGCGTTCGACGCGCACGCCTCGCCCAACTCCGCGTACGCCTCGTTCCAGGCCTGCTGCTCGTCGAAGGTGAGGGGGAAGTCGCCCACCGGGCCGATGACCTCTCCCTCGGCATCCGCGTCGGGATAGCACTGCACGGCGGTGGACTCGCCGACCCCGCGGGGGTCCCAGCTGACGAGGTCGAAAGCGTCGCGCACCGTCTGAGGGAAGAGCTCGTACCAGGCCGGGAACTGTCCCGATCCCGTGCCACCCGGTCCGCCGGGGTTGAAGAACAGCGTGCCCTGGCTCTCTCCGGAGGCGGCGGGCATCCGGCGCAGAGCGAGCGAGATCGTCTCACCGCCCGCATCGGCGTAATCCAGCGGCACCTCGTAGGTCGCGCACTCGAGCCCGTCGATCACGGCATCGTCTCCCGCGCACGCGGCCCAGGAGACCGGAGCGTCCGAGAAGGTCCACTCGGAGTCGTCCGTCCCCTCCTCGGCGGTGCATCCCGCCAACGCGAGTGCGATGACCGCGATCGGAACGGCGATGAGTCGGACGAAGCGAGGACGGCTGGGCAGCGGGCGCGGCGACATGGAACTCCTTGGCGTAGGGGAACGGTTCATTCCATCGAGGCCCCGGTGCCCGCCACTTCCCCCAGAATGGGGGAATCCGCGGATGGGGGGCCGTCCGCAGAAGGGGCGATGTCGTGCGCGATCTGGATGATCTCGACCGGGACCTGCTTGCCCGGCTCGCGCTCGTGGAGGTGATCACACCGCTGTTGGCGGCCGTGCTCGCCGAGGACGACGACGATCCCGCGGATGACGCCGTGATGGCGGTGGCCGGTCAGCTCGATCGCCTGAGGGCGAGCGGCGCCGTGGTCATCGACCCCGGGAGCGGTCAGACGGCCGTGGAGCCGGGTCTGCGGTCAGGGGCATTGACGCAGTGGGAGCGGCGCCCGGCGATGCGGCGCGGCCTGCTCGCACGGGCAGCCGTCTGGTACGAACGCGAAGGCATGCTGCTGCTCGCGATTCGCTGCGCGGCCGATGCGGGTGAGTGGCTCTTCGTCGGCGCACTCCTCATGCGCAGCGTCGCACTGCTGTTCGCGGGTCGTGATCGGGAAGCGCTGCTGATCGAACTCGATCGCATTCCGCGGCATCTAGCGCCCAGTGATCCCGCCCTCGCGGCGGCGCTGTCGGCGCTGGCGTTCTGTCGCGGCCAGCGGGAGGCGTTCCGCAGGGAGCTTCGCGTCGCCGTGCAGGCCGTGCGGGCCGCCGTCGCCCCGGTCCCGCCGCCGACGATCGCGGCCGTGCACATCCTGACCGCCGAGCGCGCTCTTATGGACGGGCAGCCGGAGGCGATGCTGATGAGTGCCCGCGCCGCCGTGGAGGCGGTGCGGATGCTGGATCCGGCCACGACGCCCGCCTGGCCGATCTACGTCGACGTGGCCGAGACGCTCGCGGGGCACGCCGAGCTGTGGGCGGGGTCCCTGGAGCGGGGCGTGCGGATGCTCGCGGACCGCCGTGGCGTGCCGCAGGCATCGGAGTTCGTCGCCGTGCGCGCAGACGGCTTCCGAGCGATCGGCTTGGCCCTGCTCGGCGAAGCGCGCAGCGCCGCGCTCGCGGCCGAGACCGCTCTCGCCCCCGCGCGAGCCCTCGGCTGGGACGATCAGCCGGTGACCGCGCCCGCGTGGGCAGCGAGTGCTCTTGCGGCCGCCGATGACGAGCGCGATGAGGACGCGCGCGTCGCGCTCGCCGCGCTCGCGCCCATGCGCGAGATGGGCGGGGTCGATCCACTGGTGGCTGTCGTCGCGGATCTCGCCGAGATCGAGCTGCTCCGTCGCAGCTCCGGGGAGGCGTCAGCGCGGTTGCGGATCCTCGCCATCGATTCGGAGGCGGCCCGATGGCGCGGCTCTGCGGAGCGGATCGCCGCATTGCAGGCCGCGCTGCGCCCTCGCCCCGACGCGCCCACCGTCGTCTTGACGGCCCGCGAGCGCGAGGTCCTCGCCCTCCTTCCCTCGCTGCTGACGATGGCTGAGATCGCTGCGCGCCTGTACCTGAGCTTCCACACCGTCAGACAGCATGCGAAGTCGGTCTACCGCAAGCTCGGGGTGAGTCGCCGCAGCGACGCCGTGCGCGTCGCCCGTGAGCGAGGGCTGCTCATCGCCGGCGACGGCGACGACGCCTCCCCGCGATCCATGTCGGCTCCGTAGGCTGGACACGGCGATGCCGCCGACCCGGCTCGCCAGGAGGCAGCGCCATGAGCCGCACCGCCGTCATCGTCGACGTCGTCCGCACCCCGTCCGGTAGAGGCAAGCCCGGGGGAGCGCTGTCGGGCGTGCACCCGATCGACCTCGCGGCGCTCGTCCTGCGGTCGGTGCTCGAGCGGAACGGGCTGGAGTCGACACAGATCGACGACGTGCTGCTGGGCTGTGTGAGCCAGGTCGGCGATCAGGGTATGAACGTCGCCCGGCACGCGGTCCTTGCCGCCGGGTTCGATGAGTCGGTGCCGGCCACGACGATCGACCGGCAGTGCGGGTCGAGCCAACAGGCCGCGCATTTCGCCGCGCAGGGGGTGATCGCCGGGGCCTACGACATCGTGATCGCCGGCGGGGTGGAGTCGATGAGCCGGGTGCCGCTCGGGTCGTCGCGCGCCGGTGGCACGCGCTCGCCGCTCCTTCGGGAGCGGTATCCCGAGGGGCTCGTGAACCAGGGCGTGTCCGCCGAGCTGATCGCCCAGCGCTGGGGCCTGTCGCGCGAGGTGCTGGATGCCTACGCGATGGAGTCTCATCGGCGGGCGGCGGATGCGGCATCCGATGGTCTCTTCTCGTCGCAGCTCATTCCCGTGGAGGTGGACGGCTCGCTCGTCACGGCGGATGAGACCGTGCGGGCGGAGACGACGATGGAGGGCCTGTCCGGTCTCGCGCCAGCGTTCCGGACGGAGGAGATGGCCGCCCGATTCACGGACGTCGACTGGCGGATCACCCCCGGCAACTCCTCACCGCTGACCGACGGGGCCTCCGCGGCGCTCATCATGAGCGAGGAGAAGGCCATCGAGCTGGGCCTCCGGCCGCGGGCGCGGTTCGTGTCGTTCGCCGTCGTGGGCGATGACCCGCTCATGATGCTGACCGGCCCGATCCCGGCGACGCGGCGTCTGCTGGAGCGCAGCAAGCTCACGATCGACGACCTCGACGCGTACGAGGTGAATGAGGCGTTCGCCTCGGTGCCGCTCGCGTGGGCGCATGACCTGCGCGCGGACCCCGAGCGGCTGAACGCGTGGGGCGGCGCGATCGCGCTCGGGCATGCGCTGGGGTCGTCCGGCACGCGCCTTCTCGGGACGCTGTTGGCGAGCCTCGAAGAATCCGGCGGTCGGTACGGACTGCAGACGATGTGCGAGGGCGGCGGGATGGCGAACGCGACGCTGATCGAGCGGCTGTAGCTGCTTCGCTCGGCGGTTCCCGCGCCCTCACGCTCACGCGCTCTTGCCCACGCGCTCGCGGCCCACGCGCGCTCCCGCCTCGCTGGTGCCACCGGCGGCCTCGCTCAGGCGGCGTAGTCGTATCAGGCGGCGTAGTCGTATTTGGCGCGGCCGCCGAGGCGCGGCGTGCGAGCCGGATCGACGTGGGGCGGAGGGATGAACCAGACTTTCGCGCTGATGCCGATTCCGTCGATCCGAATCTCCCACCCATTGTCGTGGATGCGGTGGTGACAGCTTTCGCAGAGACAGACGCCGTTGGCGAGGTCGGTGGGTCCAGCATCCCGTGCCCACCAGCGGATGTGATGGACCTTGACGTGTCCGGGTGGGACGCCGCACATCGCGCATCCGCCGTCTCGTTCGAGCAGGGCGAGGCGTTGGTTGCGGGAGAAGAGCCGTCGGGTGCGGCCCCAGTCGAGGATCTGCCCGGTGCCGTCGAGCACGCAGGAGATGATCTCGCCGGCGGCGGCCATCCGGCGGGCGGTGGCGACTGAGACCGGGGCGGTGATGCCGTCGATCGTGGCGTATCCGGTGCCGTTGATGAGGTTGTCGTGGTCGATGCGCACGATGACGGCGGCGCCCTGGAGCGGGAGGTCGGTCTGCGAGCATCCGAGCGCGTGTTCACACAGCCGCACGAGCGCATCGGCGTGCATCTGCACGACGGACCGGCGTGGGGCATCCGAGTCGGCGGTCCCGTCCCGCGGGTCATCCCGCGTGGCCCGCATCTCGGCCGACACCAGTGCTTCGATCGCGACCTTGACCGGGGCGCCGTGCTCGGGCGTGAGTCGCCCGGTGATCTCGAACATGCCGTCCACCTCGCGCATGATCAGCTGCTCGAGTCCGCGCTTCTCGTCCTCCCGCGGAGCAACCCCGTCGGGGTCGAGCCATGCGTCGGCGTGCACGAGCAACCGGTGCAGCTGATCCATCGAGAGCCCTGGCGCCTGCTCGGCCAGCGTCTTCTCGGCGACCTCGATCGCCTCGTGCCCGGCCCGCAGGGCGACACGGTCGAGAATGCCGATGATCGCCCCTGCGGCCTGCGCAGTCAGGCCCGCCTCCTGCAGTGCCGCGGCCACGTGCGGGTGGCGGGCGGGGGCCTTCTCACCCGAGAGGAGCTGCCGCGGCGCGGTCGCCTCACCGACCTTGACCAGTCGGGCGGCGTCCCCGGTCGACGTGCCCGCGGTCGCCGCGATCAGCGCGGTCGGGTTTCGGAATCCTTGCGTCTTGGCCAGACTCCCAGGTCCGAGCTCGGGACGGGACCGTCGCGCGATCTCGGCGGCCAGCTGCGCCCGGTCCGCGTCGAGCATCCGCTGCATGCGGCAGTACCGTTCGTTCACGGCCACGAGGTCACTGTCGCTGAGCGACGCGGCATCCGGCCCGCTCCACACGGCGCGCACGCCCTCGACCTCTGCGGGGAGGAGATCGAGCGCCCTGTTCATAGAACAAATGTACGAGGGGCCACCGACATCGCACGGGGCGCGGCGGCGGGTACCGTTGCGACATGTCCCTCGATGATCCGCTGCCCGACCGCCCCGCTCCGGACAACCCCCAGGGCAACCTCGTCCTGATCCGCCACGGCGAGACGGAGTGGTCGAAGTCGGGTCGTCACACCGGGCTCACCGACATCCCGCTCACCGCCAGGGGGGAAGACCTCGCCCGCGGCGCCGGTCGTCTCGTGGCCCGTTACGACTTCTCGCTCGTGCTGACCTCTCCGCTGGAACGCGCACGCCGCACCGCCGAACTCGCGGGTCTCGACGCCCAGATCGATCCGCTGATGGTCGAGTGGGACTACGGCGGGTACGAGGGGCGCACGACGCGCGACATCCGCGCCGAGCTCGGGTACAACTGGAGCGCGTTCACGCACGGCGTCATCCGCGGCGCGACGCCCGGCGAGACCGTGGAAGAGGTCGCCGACCGCGCATCACGTGTGCTGAACCGGGTTCTGCCCGCGATGGTCGAGGGCGATGTCGCGCTCGTGGCGCACGGGCACTTCCTGCGCATCCTCACGGCGGTGTTCCTCCGCATGGCACCGCGGTTCGGCGCGCAGATCACCCTGGACGCGGGCTCCGTCTCGGTGCTGAGCTACTACCGCGAGCAGCCCGCCATCGTGTCGTGGAACTACGGGCTGGTTCTGCCGCTGGAGCCCTCCGAGTCCTGACCCTCACGGCGTCGGCGTGCCCGGGGACTGCTGAGCGGGGCTGAAGGAGGTCGAATTCGGCCCGTAGTGACGACACTGGTCACGACCAGCAGTCTTTCGGCACCTCGGCGACCTCGGACACGGCAGATCCGAAACGACGGCGGCGCGCACGACCGTCGCGGCGTTGGGGCGGCCGGCCCTGCAAGCGCTTACACGTAACGCTGTAAGCGCTTGCAATCCTGTGGATCTCCTGTTACCTTCGGCTGAATCGCGCCGGGTACGCAGCCGTGCCCACTCCATCCCCCCAGGAGCCCCCCGTGTCGAAGAAGACCCCTGTTGTCCGCGCACGCCGGTTGATCGCCGTCCTCGCCTCCGCCGCACTGATCCTCACCGGAGCGGTCGCCGTCACCGCTCCGGCCGCCGCTGCCGACCGCACGTTCGCGCTCGTCGGCAGCCTCCAGAGCGAGCTCGGGTGTTCGGCCGATTGGCAGCCGGACTGCACCCAGACGAGCCTGCAGCCCACCGGCACCGAGGGCGTCTCCGCCGCTGAGTTCGAGGTTCCGGCCGGCTCCTACGAGTACAAGGTCGCCGTGAACGGCACATGGGACGAGTCGTACGGCCTGGACGGCGGTGGCGACAACATCCCGCTCACGGTCAACGGTCCCGCCACGCTGCGCTTCGTGTTCGACGACAACATCAAGCGCGTCGGCGTCGAGGCCACCAGCCTCGCCGCCGGTTACTCCGCCGCCGACGACGCCCTCGTCGCAGCCCCCGCCCGCCAGGCCGGCAGCGAAGAGCAGTTCTACTTCGTGATGACCGACCGCTTCGCCAACGGCGACGCCACGAACGACCTCGGCGGCCTCGAGGGCGACCGGCTCACCACCGGGTTCGACCCCACCGACAAGGGCTTCTACCAGGGCGGCGACATCGCGGGCCTGCGCAGCAAGCTCGACTACATCGAGGGCCTCGGTACCTCGGCGATCTGGCTGACCCCGAGCTTCAAGAACCGTCCCGTGCAGGGCGAGGGCGCGAACGCGAGCGCCGGATACCACGGCTACTGGATCACCGACTTCACCCAGATCGACCCGCACCTCGGCACGAACGCCGAACTCGAAGCCCTGATCGACGAGGCCCACGCCAAGGGAATCAAGATCTACTTCGACATCATCGTGAACCACACCGCCGACGTGATCTCCTACGAGGAGAACCAGTACACGTACGTCGATCAGGCGACGAGCCCGTATCGGGATGCCGCCGGCAACGTCTTCGACCCGGCCGAGTACGCGGGCGGCGACACCTTCCCCACGCTCGACGCCCAGACGAGCTTCCCGTACACCCCGGTCGTCGCGCCGGAGGACCAGGACCTCAAGGTGCCGGCGTGGCTGAACGACCCGACGCTCTACCACAATCGCGGCGACTCGACGTATTCCGGTGAGTCCACCACCTACGGCGACTTCAGCGGGCTCGACGACCTCATGACCGAGAACCCGACGGTCGTGAACGGTTTCGTCGACGTCTACAAGACGTGGGTCGACCTCGGCATCGACGGATTCCGCATCGACACCGCCAAGCACGTGAACTTCGAGTTCTGGGAGCAGTGGTCGCAGCAGGTGCTCGATTACGCCCACGCGTCCGGCAAGCCCGACTTCTTCATGTTCGGCGAGGTCTACGACGCCGACCCGGCGAAGCTGTCGCCCTACGTCCGCGACACCGACATGAACTCGGTCCTGGACTTCACGTTCCAGTCCAACGCCGCCGCGTACGCGAAGGGCGGCTCGGCTGCGCTCCTGCAGTCGCTGTTCGCCGGTGACGACATGTACACGACGCCCGATTCGTCCGCCACGGCGTTGCCGACCTTCCTCGGCAACCACGACATGGGGCGCATCGGCTACTTCCTCGGAGGTTCCGGCACCCTCGAGCGCGATGAGCTCGCGCACGAGCTCATGTACCTGACCCGCGGTCAGCCGGTCGTCTACTACGGCGACGAGCAGGGCTTCGCCGGCACCGGCGGCGACAAGGACGCCCGCCAGAGCATGTTCGCGACGCAGACGGCCGAGTATGCGAACCAGCCGCTCGTGACCGGCGAGCAGCTCGGCTCGACGGACCGGTTCGACACCGCCGCCCCGCTGTACACGCAGATCGCCGAGCTGTCGGCGCTGCGCAGCAGCCACACCGCGCTGCGCACCGGCGCCCAGATCGAGCGCTACGCCGATGACGGCCCGGGCGTCTACGCGTTCAGCCGTGTCGACCGCGACGAGAAGACCGAGTACCTCGTCGCCACGAACAACTCCGCCTCAGAGAAGACGGTGCAGATCCCGACGCTGACCGCCGACGCGACCTTCACCCCGCTCTACGGCGCGAGCGCTTCGGTCGCCTCGGGCGCCGACGGTGCGGCATCCGTCACCGTTCCGGCCCTGTCCGCGGTCGTGTTCACCGCCGATCGCACCGTCAGCGCACCGGCCGAGGCCGGCCCGATCACCGTGACCGCCCCGACGGCGGGCGCCGGGCTCAGCGGACTCGCCCCGGTCAGCGCGGACGTCGCCGACTCGACGTGGGCGGAGACGAGCTTCGCGTGGCGGGTCGTCGGCGACGCCGACTGGACCCCGCTCGGCACGGCGGAGGACACCTCCCCCCGCGTCTACCACGACGTCCGTGGCCTGGCTGCCGGCACCCTGATCGAGTACCGTGCGGTCTCGACGGATGCCGCGGGGCACCGTTCTGCGGCATCCACGTACGCGTCCGTCGGCAACGCCGTCACCGCGAGCATCCCCGAAGAGCCCGAGGTGCCGAACGAACCCGAGCCGCAGGAGCCGACCGTGTACGGCGCCGTGAGCGTCCCCGGCAGCTTCAACTCCGAGGCGGGGTGCCCGGGTGACTGGCAGCCCGATTGCGATCAGGTGCAGATGACCCAGGTCGACGGCATCTGGACCCTGACCCTCGACGACCTTGCCGCCGGCACGTATGCCTACAAGATCGCGACCGAGAAGAGCTGGGACGAGAACTACGGCGCGGGAGGCGCTCAGAACGGCAGCGACATCACCCTCACGCATGCCGGGGGCAAGATCACCTTCTACTTCGACCCGCGCACGAAGAACATCCGCTCGACGGCCGACGGCCCGATCATCACGCTCGCCGGCAACTTCCAGAGCGAGCTCGGCTGCGCGGGTGACTGGGATCCGTCGTGCCTGACGGCGATGATGTTCGACAAGAACGCCGACGGCACCTTCCAGTTCACCACCGACGACCTCCCGACCGGCTCGTACGAGGTCAAGGTCACGCACGGCCTGAGCTGGGACGAGAACTACGGCGCCGGCGGAGTCTCGAACGGCCCGAACATCGCCTTCACGGCGAGCGCAGGCAAGGTCGTGACCTTCCGCTACGTGCTCGCGACGCACGTCCTCACCGTCACGACGGTGGATCCGCCGCTCGCGGGCCTGGGCGAACAGCGCGCGCACTGGATCGACGCCGAGACGATCGCGTGGCCGGCCGACCTCGGCAGCACCGCCGCGGGCGCGACCTGGCAGCTGTACGCGTCGCCCGACGCGGGCCTGACCGTGACCGACGGCGAGGTCACGGGCGGCGACCCGATCGAGCTCACCCCGATCGACGGTGGCCTGACCGACGCGCAGAAGGACGAGTTCCCGGCGCTGTCGTCGTACCGCGCGCTGCGCGTCGAGGGGGCTGATGCCGCCACCCTGGTGAAGGGTCAGCTCGCGGTCGCGCAGCGCAACGCCGACGGGGGCCTGACCGCCTTCACCGGCGTGCAGATCCCCGGGGTGCTGGACGACCTGTACGCCGACGCGCTCGCCGATGCGAAGCTCGGCGTGACGTTCCAGGGCAACAAGCCGACCTTCCGGCTGTGGGCGCCCACCGCGCAGACGGCGACGCTGCTGACGTGGGATGCCGGTGCCGCCGGCGACCCGGTGCGTCACGAGGCGACGTGGGATGCGGCATCCGGAACCTGGTCCGTCGCCGGAAATCGCGACCTCAAGGGTGACGAGTATCTCTGGGAGGTCGTGGTGTACGCCCCGACCACCGGGAAGATCGAGACGAACGCGGTGACCGACCCGTACTCGGTGGCCCTCACGGTGAACTCCGAACGGTCGGTCGCCGTCGACCTCGCCGACAAGGCCCACAAGCCGAAGGCGTGGGAGAAGGCGAAGTCCCCGACGATCGACAAGCCGGTGGACCGTTCGATCTACGAGCTTCACATCCGCGACTTCTCGTTCACCGACGAGACGGTGCCGGCCGAGGAGCGGGGTACCTACAAGGCGTTCACGCACAAGGACAGTGCGGGCATGACCCAGCTGGCCCAGCTCGCGGATGCCGGGATCAACACGATCCACCTGCTGCCCTCGTTCGACATCGCCACGATCGAGGAGGACCGCGCCGCGCAGGCCGTCCCGGGTTGCGATCTGGCCTCCTTCGGCCCGGCGTCGCCGGAGCAGCAGGCGTGCATCAACGCGATCCGCGACGCGGACGGGTTCAACTGGGGCTACGACCCGTTCCACTTCTTCGCGCCCGAGGGCTCGTACGCGGTGGATCCGAACGGCGGCGCACGCGTCGCGGAGTTCCGTTCCATGGTCGGGGCGCTGCACCAGACCGGCCTCCAGGTCGTGCTGGACGAGGTGTTCAACCACACCGCCGAGTCCGGGCAGGGCGAGCGTTCCGTGCTCGACCAGGTCGTGCCGGGCTACTACCAGCGGCTCAACGCGGCCGGCGGTGTCGAGACCTCGACGTGCTGCCAGAACGTGGCCACCGAGCACGCCGCCGCGCAGAAGCTCATGGTCGACTCGGTGGTGATGTGGGCCCGCGACTACAGGGTCGACGGCTTCCGCTTCGACCTCATGGGTCACCACTCGAAGGAGAACCTGCTCGCGGTGCGCGCGGCGCTGGATGAACTGACCGTGAAGAAGGACGGCGTCGACGGCAAGGCGGTGTACCTGTACGGCGAGGGCTGGAACTTCGGCGAGGTCGCGAACAACGCGCTGTTCGAGCAGGCGACCCAGGGGCAGCTCGGCGGCACCGGGATCGGCACGTTCAACGACCGTCTCCGCGACGGGGTGCACGGCGGCAGCCCGGTCGACGGCTCGTCCACCCTCGAGCAGGGCTTCGGCACGGGGCTCGGCACCGACCCGAACGGGTCGCCCGTGGACCCCGCCGACCGCACGCTCGGCGAGCAGACCGACCTGGTGAAGCTGGGCCTCGCGGGCAACCTGCGCGACTTCGCGTTCGAAGCCTCGGACGGGACGGTCAAGACCGGCGCCGAGGTGGACTACAACGGCTCGCCCGCCGGCTACGCCGACCAGCCCGACGAGGTCATCAACTACGTCGACGCGCACGACAACGAGACGCTGTACGACCTCGGTGTCTTCAAGCTGCCCACGGACACGCCGATGGCCGATCGGGTGCGCATGAACACCGTGTCGCTCGCGACGGTGACCCTCTCGCAGTCGATCTCGTTCTGGCACGCCGGGACCGAGCTGCTGCGCTCGAAGTCGCTGGATCGCAACAGCTACAACTCCGGCGACTGGTTCAACCGGATCGACTGGACCGGGCAGGAGTCCACGTTCGGCTCCGGCCTGCCGATGGAGGCGGACAACGGCGAGAAGTGGCCCCTGATGGCGCCGCTCCTGGCGAACCCGGCGCTCAAGCCGGCGGCATCCGACATCGCCTCTGCCGAGGCGCAAGCGCTCGACCTGTTGCGGGTGCGCTCGGAGGTCGACCTGCTGCGCCTGGGCTCGGCGGAGCTGATCGAGCAGAAGGTGTCGTTCCCGAACGGGGGGACGGATGCCGCTCCCGGCGTGATCGTCATGGTGATCGACGACCTGCTCGGTGAGAACGTGGACCCGGAGCTGGAGGGCGCGCTGGTCGTCTTCAACGCGTCGCCGGATGCCGTCACCCAGACCGTCCACGCGCTCGAGGGCCGCTCGTTCGCCCTCACCCCGGCGCTGGCGAATGGATCGGACCCGGTCGTGAAGACGACGACGTGGGATGCCAAGACCGGCACGGTCACCGTGCCCGCCCGCTCGGTGGCGGTCCTCGTGGACGTCGAGGACGTCGACACGGCGGTCTTCACGGTGCCGAACAAGGCGCTGGTGAAGGCCGGGACCCCGGTGAAGGTCACCGGGCGGGTGCTCGCCGACGACGGCAGTGCTCCGGTCGGCACGGTCACGATCACCGATCGCGGCACGGTCATCGCGACGGCTGAGCTGACGGCCTCCGCGAAGGGCAAGGTCGACATCGCGCTGCCGAATCTGGGGCGCGGCATCCACCTCCTGCGGACGACCTTCACGGGAGCCGACGGCTGGCGCGACTCGCAGTCGCTGTTCGCGGTGCCGGTCGTGGTGTTCTAGCCCGGCGCCCGCCTCTTACGGGTCCCCCCGCCCGCCGAAAAGGCGCCTTCTCGCTCGAGAAGGCGCCTTTTCGCCGAGGTGGTCCCTTTTCCGTCGAGGTGGTCCCTTTTCCGCCGAGGTGGTCCCTTTCCGGCCGAGGTGGTGGGCACCTTCTCGGCGGGAAACCCACCTTCTCGGCGGGAAACCCACCTTCTCGGCGGGAATCCCACCATCTCGGCGGGCGGGCGGACAGGTGCGGGAGCTACCGGGTCGCGGTGACCGAGAACAGGGTGGTCGTGCCCGAGACCTCGTTCGCGACCGCCAGGAGCGGCTTTCCGGTCGGCGAGGAGGCTGCCGGGATGAACGCGAGGCCCTCGGGGCCGAGGTCGCCGGCGTCCGACAGCACCGCCGCGGGGTCTGCGGCGTCGCCGACGGACACCGAGAAGTCGCGGTTGTTCACGTACGTCACGAATCGGGATGCCGCAGGGTCGGTGATGTCGTAGACCATGACACCGCCCACTCGCTCCAGGCCGATGAACGCGTAGGTGCGGCCGTCGACCTGCCCGATCGCGAGGTTCTCCGGCTCCGGCCCCTTGTCGTCGCTGCGATTCTCCAGCGACGACGTCGTGTGGTTCGAGTTGAAGAACGCGGGGACGGCGGCGTGGGTGATGCGCTCGAACTGGTCGCCGGAGTCGAAGACCTGCTGCCCCTCGGTCGTCCAGATCGAGAACGAGCGACCCCCGAACGCGTACAGCGCGTCGTAGCAGCCCCGTGTGGCGTCGAGACCGAGTTCGCGGGTCACGTTCAGGCGGCCGAGATCGGCATCCTTCGTCAGCGCCGCCAGCGGGCTGTCCGCGCACACGGGCGCGACACTCGACTTACCGAGGTCCTTCACGCGCACCGGCTCCACGTACGAACCCCACTCGCGGGCGTCGCCTTCGTTCGCGGTCACGAGGAATGTCCGACCGGCGGCCGTGTACGCATTCAGACCGTCGGGCTGGTACATCCCCCAGAGGCCGGGGTAGGTCTTCACGGCGAAGCTCGGCGCACCGTTCGGGTCGCGGTCGCTCGCGTCGATCCCGTTGCCCGCCAGGCTCAGATCCTTGAAGCCGAGCGGCTGCACGGCCGTCACGATCGCACGGTTGAGGTCGACCACCGCGATCGCGTTCGCCTCCTGCAGTGCGACGTACGCGCTCCGCCCGTCGATGGCGACGTACTCCGGCTCGAGGTTGCGGCTCACCGGAAGGTCCGCGCCGTGCGGCGTCGGCCCGAAGACTCGCACGCTCTCCGGCAGCGTCTTCGATCCGCCTGCTTCGAACGCGTGGAAGTCCGCCGTGCGCACGTCCTTCTGCTGCGCCGCGCGCTTCTGGGCGGGGTTGAGCTTGACCACGCTGACCGACCCCTCGGGATCGACCGAGAAGTCATCCGCCGGCTCGCCCTCGTTCGCGACCACGGCGTACTTGCCGTCAGCGCTGATGGTCACCATGTCCGGCAGTGCGCCGACCGTGACCTCGCCGAGGACGGCGGACGCGGCATCCGGGGCGCCGGCGTCGAAGAACACGAGGTGACCCGGGTCGGTCTTCACGGGCGCCTCGAAGGCCACGACGCCCAGTCCGTCGGGACGGACGGCCACGGAGTTCGCGACGCCCGCGGAGGACAGGGAGAACTCCTGAGTGATCGCGGTGGGGTCGGAGGAGTCCAGGACGCTCACGGATCCGGCGCGCGCGTTCACGACGAACAGGCGATCGCGATACGCCGCGACGATCTCGGCCGCCGACTCGTCGAACACCCCCGTCTCGAAACTGCCGAGCGGCGACAGGCTCAGCGTGCTGCCGTCCGCGGAGTACGAGATCGGATCGGGCACGACGGCAGCGGATGCCGCGACCGGCGTCAGAGCGAGCACGCAGGCGATGGCCAGGCCGGTCGCCGGTGCGAGACGCCGGCGCGAGCGCAGGGCAGGAGAGGGAGAAGGCATCGGAATCCTCTGTGGGGACGAAGGGGGCACACGCGGACACGCGTTCTCCACTTCGTAGCGAGGACACGTGACCGTCGCGTGAACGGTCCTCGAACGAACGGAAGGCTGGATATCCTCGGATATACTCGGAAGTCCAGCTAAAGTGATCAACGTGCCAAAGGCGGTGCGAAGGGAGGCGGCAGAGTGTCGCAGCAGGCGGTCATCACACCGAGCGAATCGGTCACAGACGTGCTCACGATGAGTCCGGACGAGCGCGCCGCGATCATCGAGGCGGTGCGTGACTTCGCACAGTCCGAACTCGCGCCGCACGCGCTCGAATGGGATGAGCACAAACACTTCCCGCGTGAAGCGCTCCGCCACGCCGGCGAGCTCGGCCTCGGCGGCATCTACGTCCGCGAGGACGTCGGCGGCTCCGCCCTCAGCCGTACGGACGCCGTCGCGATCGTCGAAGAGCTTGCGAAGGCCGACCCGGCGGTCGCGGCGTTCATCACGATCCACAACATGGTCGCGTGGATGATCGACACGTACGGCACCGACGTGCAGCGCCACGAGTGGCTCCCGAGCCTCACGGCGATGACCGGCTTCGGCAGCTACTGCCTCACCGAGCCCGGTGCGGGGTCGGATGCCGCGGCCATCACGACCAGCGCGATCAAGGACGCCGATCACTACGTCCTCACCGGCGTCAAGCAGTTCATCTCCGGCGGAGGCGAGGCGGCGGTCTACGTCGTGATGGCCCGCACCGGGGAGCCCGGAGCACGTGGCATCACCGCGTTCCTCGTGCCCGGCGACGCCGAGGGGCTGTCCTTCGGACAGAACGAGAAGAAGATGGGCTGGAACGCCCAGCCCACCCGTCAGGTCATCCTGGACGAAGTGCGCGTGCCGGCGACTTCGATCCTCGGCGCCGAGGGCCAGGGCTTCAAGATCGCGATGTCCGCCCTGAACGGCGGCCGCATCAACATCGCGGCGTGCTCGCTCGGAGGCGCGCAGTGGGCCCTCGACCGTGCCGTGCAGTACGTGCAGGAGCGCTTCACGTTCGGCGAACCGCTTGCCGAGAAGCAGTCGGTCGTCTTCACGCTCGCCGATATGGCCACCGACCTCCGCGCCGCACGCGCGCTCGTCCGCGACGCCGCGCGGGCGATCGACGAGAAGGCCCCCGACGTCGCCTTGCAGTGCGCGATGGCCAAACGCTTCGCCACCGATGCCGGCTTCCGCGTCGCGAATGAAGCCCTGCAGTTGCACGGCGGGTACGGGTACCTGCATGAGTACGGCATCGAGAAGGTCGTCCGCGACCTGCGCGTCCACCAGATCCTCGAGGGCACGAACGAGATCATGCGCGTCATCATCGGCCGCGAGCTGCTGGGATCCGGGCGATGACCCGCGTCGCGTTCCTCGGCCTCGGGCACATGGGCCTGCCGATGGCCCTCAACCTGGCGAAGGCCGGCCATGAGGTGATCGGCTTCGACGTCGTGCCCGCCGCGATCGACGCCGCGCGCGCCGGCGGCCTGGTCGTGGCCGACGCGGGGACGGATGCCGCGGCATCCGCTGACGTCGTCATCACGATGTTCCCGAGCGGGAGGCACGTGATCGACGCGTACCGCGACGGACTGCTCGCCGCGACGGCACCGGGGACGCTGTTCATCGACTGCTCCACGATCGCTGTCGACGAGGCCCGGGACGCCCACGCGCTCGCCGAGGCCGCCGGGCATCGGAGTCTCGATGCCCCCGTCTCGGGTGGGGTGGTCGGCGCGGAGAACGCGACGCTCGCGTTCATGGTCGGCGGCTCGGATGAGCATTTCGAGGCCGCCCGCCCGCTCCTGGAGGCGATGGGGCGCCGCGTCGTGCGCTGCGGCGGCGCCGGCCTCGGGCAAGCGGCCAAGGTCTGCAACAACATGATCCTCGCGGTCTCGCAGATCGCGGTGGCGGAGGCGTTCGTGCTCGGCGAGCGGCTCGGGCTGAGCCACCAGGCTCTGTTCGATGTCGCTTCGAACGCGTCGGGACAGTGCTGGGCGCTCACCACGAACTGCCCCGTGCCCGGACCGGTGCCGACGAGTCCCGCGAACCGCGACTACCAGCCCGGTTTCGCCGGCGCGCTCATGTCGAAAGACCTGGGGCTCGCCGAGCAGGCGATCGATCTCACCGGCGTCGACGCGCGGATGGGCCTGCTCGCGCGCGAGATCTACAAAGAGTTCGCGGACGGCGCGGGGGCCGGGCAGGATTTCTCGGGGATCATCACCACGATCCGCGCCGAGAGCCGAGGAGCAGCATCCGCATGACGACCCACACGTACGAGACGATCCTGGTCGAGACCCGCGGCCGGGTCGGGTGGATCACCCTGAACCGTCCGGAGGCGCTCAATGCCCTCAACTCCCAGGTGATGCACGACATCGTCGCCGCGGCATCCGCCTTCGACGCCGATCCGCGCATCGGCGCGATCGTCGTCACCGGGTCCGAGCGAGCCTTCGCCGCCGGCGCCGACATCAAGGAGATGGAGTCCAAGACCGGTCTGGACATGGTCATGGACGATCACTTCGGCGGTTGGGCGCGCTTCGCCGCGGTGCGCACGCCCGTGATCGCCGCGGTCTCCGGCTACGCGCTCGGCGGTGGATGCGAGCTCGCGATGATGTGCGACATCATCCTCGCCGCCGACTCCGCGAAATTCGGTCAGCCCGAGATCAACCTGGGCGTCATCCCGGGGATGGGCGGCACGCAGCGGCTCGTCCGGGCGGTCGGGTACTACAAGGCCGCCGAGCTCGTGCTCACCGGTCGTCTCATGGGCGCCGAAGAGGCCGAGCGCGCCGGACTCGTGTCGCGGGTCGTTCCTGCCGCCGAGCTGCTCGACGAGGCCGGTAAGGTCGCGGAGACGATCGCGGCGAAGTCCCTCCCGTCCGTGTACGCCGCGAAGGCGACGCTGGATGCCGCGCTCGAGTCCACGCTCGCCGAAGGTCTGCGCCTGGAGAAGCACGCCTTCGCTGCGCTGTTCGACACGGCGGACCAGAAGGAGGGCATGGCCGCCTTCCGCGAAAAGCGCTCCCCCGACTTCCAGAACCGCTGACTCTCCCCCCGATGGCAGTCTCGCGGGTGGGTGCGGCACCGGGCTACAGGGGGTCGGGCAGCGGGCGCGGCTCGGCGAAGTCGCCGGCATCCTTGCGCAGGCGCGCGATGATCGCCACCAGTTCGGCGGTGTCCTCTGCGCTCAGGCCCGGCTCGGCGAACACCTGCTCGTTCAACGCCAGGGTCGCGCGCTCGACGAGATCACGACCGGATGCCGTCAGCACGAGCATCGCGGCACGTCCATCGACCGGGTGGGGGCGTCGCTCGACGAAGCCGTCGCGCACGAGCCGGTCGACCGTGTTGGTGACGCTCGTGGGGTGCACCTGCAGCCGCGCGATCGCGCTGGCCATCGGCATCCGTCCCTCTCGAGTGAACCCCAGCAGGCGCAGCATCTCGTACCGCGCGAACGACAGGCCGAAGGGCTTGAGCGCCGCATCGATGCGCGCGAGCATGAGCTGCTGCGCGCGGATGATCGAGGTCACCGCGGACATTCCCGGTGCGGCATCCGTCCATCCGTGCGCCGTCCACTGGCGCTTCGCCTCGGCGATCGGGTCGACGGGAAGCGGTCCTGACTTGGGCATCCCGGGCCTCCCTTCCGGCGATGTCCACGGTAGCCGTTCGAGGCCGCCACGAGCGCGATCGCGGCTGTGCGCGCGCCATAGACTCGAAGCACGAAGGAGCGGAGCGCAATGAGAATCGTCGTCTTGGTCAAAGAGGTCCCGGACACGTGGGGTGATCGCAAGCTGAACCTGGAGACGGGGCTTGCCGATCGGTCCGCGAGCGAGCGGGTGCTCGACGAGATCGGGGAGCGTTCGCTCGAGGTGGCGCTGAGCTACGCGGATCAGAATGCCGGCACCGAGGTGATCGTGGTGTCGATGGCGCCGGCGGAGTCCGCGGCGACGGTGCGGAAGGGTCTCGCGATGGGCGCGCATTCGGCGGTGCATATCGCGGATGAGCAGCTGGTCGGGGCGGATCTGGGTCTGACGGCGGAGGTGCTGGCCGCGGCGGTTTCGCGCACCGGGTTCGATCTGGTGATTGCCGGGAACCTGTCCACGGACGGGTCCGGTGGGGTGATGGGGGCGATGGTCGCCGAACTTCTGGACGTACCGAACCTGACGGCGTTGACCTCGGTGCAGATCGAGGACGGTCGGGTGTCGGGGGCGCGGGCGAGCGACGGCGCGACGATGCGGGTGTCGGCGGAGCTGCCGGCGGTGATCTCGATCACGGAGGCGCTGCCGGACGCGCGGTTCCCGAACTTCAAGGGCATCATGGCGGCCAAGAAGAAGCCGTTCGAGACGCTGACCCTCGCGGACCTCGGTGTCGAGCCGGAGGATCACTCCGCGTCGCGCTCGATCGTGCTGGCATTGAGTGAGAAGCCGCCGCGTCAGGCGGGGACGAAGATTGTCGATGAGGGCGACGCGGGCGAGAAGCTCGCGGAGTTCCTCGTGCAGAACAGGCTGGTGTGATCATGGGGTTCGCAGAGGATTCGGTCCTGGTGCTCCTGGATGTGACGCCGACCGGCGAGCTGGCCAAGTCCGCGGCCGGGCTTCTCGGGGCGGCGGCGGAGATCGGCACGCCCGTCGCGGTGATCGTCGGCGACGAGAAGCTCGCGGCGGATGCCGGCGCTCTGGGCGCGGCATCCGTCCTGGTGGTGGCGCCCGTGGCGGGGGAGTTGACGGTGCCGGTAGTGGATGCGCTGGCCGCGGCGGCGGATCTGGTGCGCCCGGACGCGATCCTGATCTCGAACTCGATCGAGGGACGTGATGTCGCGGGCCGGTTCGCAGCGCGGACCCGGTCGGGTCTGTGCGTGGATGCCGTCGGTGTCTCGCGGGATGCCGAGGGTGTGGTCGCGCAGCACTCCGTATACGGGGGTGCGTACAACGTCGACGCCGCGGTGACGTGGGGGGCGCCCGTGATCACCGTGCGGCAGGGCGCGGTCGAGGCCCGCGCGGCCGCGGTCGACGCACCGGCGGTGCAGACTCTCGCCGTGACCGCGTCGGGCAAGCGGGCAGCGTCGGTGGATGCGGTGGAGCCGGCCGCGGTGACGTCGTCGCGGCCGGAGCTGCGCGGAGCGAAGGCGGTCGTCTCGGGAGGCCGGGGGCTGGGGTCGGCGGAGAAGTTCGCGCTCGTCGATGAGCTCGCCGACGCGCTGGGAGCTGCGGTGGGTGCGTCGCGCGCGGCGGTGGACGCCGGGTATGTGCCTCAGTCGTACCAGGTCGGGCAGACGGGTGTGTCGGTGTCGCCGCAGTTGTATGTCGCTCTGGGAATCTCCGGCGCGATCCAGCACAAGGCCGGCATGCAGACCGCGAAGACGATCGTCGCGATCAACAAGGACGCCGACGCGCCGATCTTCGAGATCGCCGATTTCGGTGTCGTCGGCGACCTGTTCACGGTGGTGCCGCAGCTGATCGAGGCGCTGCAGGCGCGGAAGGTCTGACCCCGGTGGCGACGTACGGGCAGACCCTGCGACGCGGGTTGCCGCGCACCCCGGGCGGGCAGCCGTGGCCCGCGGATGCCGCATCTCCGCTCGCCGCATCTCCCGAGGTGCCCGCCGCCGAGGCGCCCGCCGTTGATGCGCACGGCGCGGTTGTCGTGCAGTCGGCGCTTCCCGCAGCCGTGCCCGCGGATATCGCGGCCGGGGCCCTGACGCCGGATGCTGTCCGTGTGGACGGGGATCGGCATCCGATCGCGCCCGCGTCGGCCGCCGCGGCCGGTGGTGCCCGGACGATCCGCCGCGGCCTGCCGCGCGTGCCGGGCGGGGAGCCCTGGCCCCCGGCATCCGCCGTCGTCGCCTCGGCGGAGCCTGCCGCCGCGCCCGTTCATCTGTCACCCGTGAACGCCGACGCCCCCGAAATCCGTGCACAGGTGTCGGACGAACCTCGAGCGACCGCGCCGGCCGCGGCAGTGCGGGCCGCGGCAGCGCCCGCCGCGGCGGCGCCGAGCACGGACGGTGCGCGCCCGCTCCGGCGCGGGCTGCCCCGCACGTCGGGCGGTGACCCGTGGCCGCCCGCCGGGTTCGCGCCGGAGCAGCGCGCGGAAGTGGCAGCACCGGTCGCCTCCGCGCCACCTACCCGGCACGACGCGACACCTTCGCACCCGGCCGCCGATGCCGACGTGGCAGTTCCGGTCGCGTCCGCGCCGCTGACCGGGCACGAGGTCACACTTTCGCGGGCGGATGCCGCCACCGATCTGTCGGTGCCTCTGCCGTTCACGCGCACGGTGTACCCGGGCAGAGCCGCGCGCACCCGCCCCGCACCGCGCCCCGAACCTGCGCGGATCGGCCCGTTCACGAGACTCCAGTGGGCGGGGGCCGTCATCGTTGGCGGGGCCGGGCTGCTGTTCGCGGCGGGGATGGCCGTGGTCGCGGTGCGTTTCCTGCTGAGCCTGGAGCCGTTCCAGGACTTCCTGACCACCTATCCGGGCGAGTACGAGCTGCCCGAGGGGGCGCCGGTCGGGTTCCCGGCGTGGCTGGGGTGGCAGCACTTCTTCAACGTGTTCCTGATGGTGCTGATCATCCGCACCGGCCTGCAGGTGCGCCGTGAGAAGCGGCCGAGCGTGTTCTGGTCGCCGCGCGGCGCGAAGAAGCGCAAGATCAGCCTGAACCTGTGGTTCCACCAGGCGCTGGATCTGCTGTGGGTGACGAACGGCGTGATCTTCATCGTCCTGCTGTTCACCACCGGGCAGTGGATGCGGATCGTCCCGACCAGCTGGGAGGTGTTCCCGAACGCGATCAGCGCAGCGCTGCAGTACGTGTCATTGGACTGGCCGACCGAGAACGGCTGGGTGAACTACAACTCGCTGCAGCAGTTGGCGTACTTCGCGACCGTCTTCCTCGCCGCGCCGCTCGCGATAGCGACCGGTGTGCGCATGTCGGGGATCTGGCCCAAGAACGCGACCGCGCTGAACAAGGCGTACCCGGTCGAGTGGGCCCGGAAGATCCACTTCCCGGTGATGCTGTACTTCGTCGCGTTCATCATCGTGCACGTCGCACTCGTCTTCGCCACCGGGGCCCTGCGCAACCTCAACCACATGTACGCCGCGCAGGACGCGGTCAACTGGGTCGGGTTCTGGATCTTCGCCGCGTCCATGGTCGTGATCGCCGCCGGGTGGATCGCCGCGCGGCCGCTCGTCCTCGCCCCGATCGCGCGACTCTTCGGGGCCGTCAGCGGCCGGTGACGGATGCCGCACCCGCGGCGAACCCGTCGGCGTAGGCCTCGTCCGCCCCGCGGTGGAACATGTCGCGCTCGGGATCCCGGACGATCGAGCGGGCCCCGGGCAGGTCGAGGTCGCCGACCAGATCCGCTCTGCCCCGCACCACCGCGACGGGCAGTCGGGTCGCCTTGCCCTTCACGAGATCGGTCGCGGCGGCCAGCTCGTCGGCGACGCACGGCATCGTGACGACCAGGGGCCGGCCCTCGGCATCCGTCGCACCGCGCAGGTCCTCGAAGACGTGGACGCCCGCCGCGCCGATCGCGGCGTCGGTCTGCCCCTCGCGCCACGCCCGACCGAGGGTGTCCGAGACGATCACGCCCACCCGCACGCCGAGACGGGCGCGCAGCCCGGTGGCGATCTCCCGCGCCGATGCATCGGGGTCGACCGGCAGGAGCAAGACGGTGCCCTGCGGGGTGTTGGACGCATCCACACCGGCGGCGGCGGCGACGATCCCGAGCTTGTTCTCCACGATCCTCGTCGTGTGACCGCTCTCGGACGTGCGGGATGCGACGACCCTGACCGTCTCCGCGGTGATCGCGTCCTCGCGGTCGTCCGCGGCGATCATGCGGCCTTCGGCCTTCGAGACGATCTTGGAGGTGACGACCAGGATGTCGCCGTCCGCGAGTGTGTCGCCGGCGGCGTCCGCGATCAGCGCGACGAGATCCGACTGCGCGGTGACCTCGGGAATGCCGCGCAGCGGCCAGATCTGCAGCACCGAGACCGTGTCAGCGGACGAACCGCACCTCGGTGAGCGTCTCGCCGAGGAAAGGCTCGGTGTGCGCGGCACCGTCGAGGCTGAACCCGTTGCGGGTGTAGAAGCGGTGCGCGCGAGGGTTGTCCTCGGCGACCCAGAGGTACACCTCTTCGTCGGAGCCGACGACGGCGTCGAACAGACGCTGACCGATGCCGGTGCCGTGCCACGCGTCGAGCAGATAGATGAAGTACAGCTCGCGGAAGCGCGGGGCGTCCTTGTCGCGGGCGGGGCCGGAGCCCGCGAAGCCGACGATCTCACCGTCGGCGAGCGCGGCGAACATCTTGAAGTCGGGACCCTGTGATGCCCAGTGGGTCCACAGCTCGGCCATCCGGCGCGGCGAGATCTTCTCGAGCGCCGCCTTGCTGATCAGGTGGTCGTACGTCTCGTGCCAACAGGTCGCGTGTACGCGGCCGAGGGCTTCAGCATCGACGTCTCGCACTGGACGGACGACGATGTCGGTCTGCAGTTCGGCTTCCATGGGGCTGACTCTACGCTCGGCTCTGCGGCGGCCAAAATCGGCGCCGGCGCTTGACAATCGGGGTGTCGCGAACGGCGGATGCCGCCTCCGAAGCATGTCGGAATCCGACA
The DNA here is from genome assembly GCF_039531105.1 of Microbacterium lacus. Taxonomy (NCBI): domain Bacteria; kingdom Bacillati; phylum Actinomycetota; class Actinomycetes; order Micrococcales; family Microbacteriaceae; genus Microbacterium; species Microbacterium lacus. Next base: position 33,041 of record NZ_BAAAPK010000002.1, on the reverse strand, counting down.
ACGGAATCGCCCGAGCGGTCGTCGATGGCTACCATCGCTCCTCGTGAACGTGATCTGGCGGACCCTGCTGACGATCTGGCGCGCGAAGATCCAGCTGCGCCGCAAGGGCACCCTCCCCCCGACGGCCGTGGGGCGCGTGTCGGTGCGGACGCTTCCGACCGACATCGACCTGCTCGGGCACATGAACAACGGCCGCTACGGGTCGCTGTTCGACCTCGGCCGCTTCGACCTGCTGATCCGTACGGGTATCTGGGACGTGTTCAGCCGCAAGGGCTGGTACGCGGTCGTGGCCAGCGAGACCATCACGTTCCGCAAGTCGCTGCAGCTGTGGCAGCGCTTCACGGTCGAGTCGCGCCTGCTCGGGCACGACGACAAGTCGGCGTACCTGATGCATCGCGCCGTCGTGGACGGCGAGGTGTTTGCCGAGATGATCGTGCGCGCGCGCTTCCTGCGGCGCTCGGGCGGGATCGTGCCGCATGAGGAGCTGTTCCAGGAGCTGCACCGCCCCGACAACCTCCCCGAGCTCGCCCCGTGGGTCGTCGAGTGGGCGGCGGCGTCGGCCCTGCCGTCGACGCGGGTTCCGGCGCCGAGCACCTGGCAGTAGGCCCCGGTAGCGTGGACGCGTGATCGCCGTCCTGCGCCTGGCCGGCCGGCTGCTGTGGCGGCACTGGCCCGCCCTTCTCGCGCTCTACCTCGCGGGCACGCTCGGGCGGTACCTCGCGATCCAGATCGCCGGTTTCGTCGGTGCCTACAGCGCGATCGGCGGTGCGCTGCTCTTCCCCCTCGCGATCCTCGCGCGTCTGGTCGCCCTCGTCGCGATGCTCCTGGTGCTCAGGGACGGCATGGTCGCCCTCGGCGCGATCGCGCCGGTGCCGGTCGATCGGGCCGGGCGGCGCCGGGCGTTCGTCGATGCGCTCATGGCCGGCATCCTGCCCTTCGTGGCGTTCTACGCCGCATGGGGCTATCTGAAAGAGGATGCCGCCGCCTACTTCGCGCGCCTCCTCGACGTGAACACCGGGCTGATCGCCGACGAGATCTTCGGCGGTCGGGAGCGGGCCGGTGACGCGGCGGTCGGGGAGTTGAGCCTCGGCCCGATCACGATCGCGATCATCGTCGCCGCCTTCGCCGGGCGCTGGCTGTGGAAGCGCCATCGCGCGCGACTGCCCCGGGCGTTCGCGGTCGCCGCGGTGTATCTCGAGATCCTGTGGGTCTATCTGTCGGTGACCCTGATCGCGGACGCGCTCGGGATCGTGACCGGCTGGGTGCAGACCCGGCAGGGCATCGTCTGGCTCGCGGAGGCGCGCGCCTGGGTCGCCGATCAGCTCGTGCCGATCGCGTGGATCTGGGACGGCGTGGAGTGGCTCCTCGGCGAGGTCGGAGGCATCGTCCTGTTGCCGATCGCGTGGCTCACGATCGCCGGCGTCATCTACGGGCAGGCGGTCGCGCCGCAGAGCGCGCAGCTCGGCGGTGCGGTCTACACCCGTGCCCGCGCCCGCCTGGACACGCTGCCGGGCAGACTGCGCGCGCGCCTGAAGGACATCTGGTCGGACCTGATCGCCCGCTTCCAGCCGATCGGGCGCGCGATCCTGCTCATGTGGCGCGCCGGACCGGTGCTGATCGGTTCGTACGTCCTGCTGTTCACCGTGCTGCTGTCGCTGGATGCCGCGCTCGAGCTCGGGATCTCCCGCGTCGTCGGCCCGAACGAGCTCGCGTCGTTCTGGATGGTCAACGCGCCGCTGATCTTCCTCGCGGTGCCGCTCGTGATCGAGCCGCTGCGGGTCGTTCTGGTCGCCGGTGCATACGACGCGGTGATCGCGCGGCTGGCGCCCGCCGCGGCGAGCGACGAGGCGGCGCCGGTTCAGGGCGAGACGATCAGCCGCACGTAGTTCGGATACTCCGCAGCGGTCTCGAGGTCGACCGTGAAAGGACCCTCCGCATCGGCCGGGACGATGTAGGCGAGGGTCAGCGAGTAGCGGATCGGGAGCGCGGAGTCGCACGAGGATCGACGCTCGGGGTCGTAGGGCAGATCGAGCTCGAGTGACGCCTCGTTCCACTGACGCTGAGTCCCGCCGATCTCGCGCAGGACGGGCGGGGAGCACGCGATGGGCTCGGCACCGGGATCCACCAGGACACGGGCCATGACGACCTTCGTGCCGGGGGGAGCCGAGGACTCGTCTTCGACGCCCGCACGGGCCGGGCCCACGGTCGCGCCGGCGTAGACCGTCGAGTCGCCGCTGTGCACCGTGACGGGTCTGGTGGCATGCCCCGCGTCGAACTCGGACCACTCGTTCACCGCGACGACTCCGGCCGTGAGCGGCAGCAGGACCGCCACCGCGCCGAGCGCGACCGCATTGCGCCGCCACCAGCCGGTCATCGGGCGCTCCAGACGGTCGGATCGAGCTCGACGTCGGCGGCGGGCTCGACGGTGCCGAGGTCGACGTTCACCGCGATGAGGGAGTCCAGACGCGGGTCGGTGGTCTCTCCGAATCGCAGCGTGGCATCGCCGCCGGTGACGTCGTCGGCGAGCTCGAAGGCGACGCTCCCGGACTGCGGAACTCCCACCGAGAGCGATTCACCCAGGAACGACTCCGGCCGCTCGCTGGCGCGGTAGGTTCGGCCGTCCACCTCGAGGGTCGCCAGGGCGAGGAGGCACCCCTTCTCCGAGACCACGGCTTCGGCATCCAGGTCGACGACGACCCAGTTGCCCTCCGCTCTCCACTCGCCCGCACGAACATCACTCGCGCGCGTCACGTCCGTGACGGTGATCGCGATGTTGCGCCCGACCGCGCGCTCGCCGACGGCCGCGGCCACGACGAACGGCTCCTCCTCGGCGTCCGGCGCGGGAGTGATCGCCGCGACGCCCCACGCCGCGGCGACGAGTCCCGCGCCCGCCGCCCAGGCGAGGACGCGCCTCATGCCCCCGCCCCCACGTCCTCGATGACGACCGTCGTGGTCGCGGCGGGCACCGGATCCGTCCACCACTGCCCACTGGTCACGAACGACCCCGTGTACAGCGTGAGATCGTTCAGCGTCACCGTGAGCTTCTGGTCGGCGTCGAACCGATCGGCATCGACGGCCCACGTCACGACGATCTGCGCGGGGACACCGGGCTGGAGCCACGGTCCCACCGTCGCATCGTCCAGGCGAGCCGTCGAGTCGGGTCCGGCGCTCAGCCCCTCGATCGTGAAGGACTTCGCCACGCTCGTGCCCGGGCTCGTCGGTAGCGGCTGCGTCCATTCGTTCTCGACCGTCACCACGAGCGCGAGGACCCGCTCGCCGTCCTCGACGTAGACGCCGGCATCCGGGAATTCGTCGATCAGCACCGCCCGCTCGACCCGGATCGACAGCTGGTCGTTGCGGTGCGTCGCACCGTCCGCGAGCACCGCGGGCTCGTGCTCCGCGGCGGTCGCGAGTCCCCCGAAAGCGGCGGTCGCAGCGAGGAAGAGTCCTGTTCCGATCGCCGCGAACCAGCGGGTGGGCACCCGATCGGATGCCGCGCGCAACCATCCGAAGCGCGTCCGGGCGCGCGTCACCGGGCTCTGGTCGGGGGGCGTCACCACTTCACCCTACGAAACGTCGTCCTGTCGGCGTACCCCACGGCGCCCGACCGCGCAAGCGGATGGCGCGGCGCGCGCAGGTGCGGTTGCCTTCGGAGGTGCGGTCGTCCCACCCGGGCGATCCCGAAACCTCGAAGGAGTGACCTCATGGACACTGCCACCCTCATCTGGATCGGCATCGCGGTGATCGTCGTCGCGATCATCGTCGTGATCGCGATCATGGCTTCGCGGCGTGCGTCGGCGAAGCGGCTCGAAGCCCAACACGCGAAGGCGGAGGAGCTGCGCGCGGACGCGCGGCAGACCGAGCTCGCCGCGCGCGAGCGCGAAGCGCAGGCCGCCCAGGCGCGGGCCGATGCGGCGACCGCCGCTGCGGAGGCGGAGCAGGCGAAGGCCCGTGCCGCTCAGGCCGGCATCGAGGCGGAGCGCGCCTCGGCCACGATCGGCGAGCACAGCTCGGACGCCGAGCGGCTGCGGGCCGAGCAGGCCGAGAAGCTGCGCAAGGCCGACGAGCTCGACCCGCAGGTCCGCACCGAGCGGGCGGATGCCCGACAGGGCGATGCGCGTCACGCGGACGCCGACGGCGACGGCATCCGGGACGACCGGGAGGGCGACGTCACTCAGGGCTACGTGCCCGCGCCGCGACGCAGTGCCGGGGACGTCCCCGCCGCGCGAGACGGTGTGCCGGGGGACCCCGACGCGGTGCGGGCAGCGCGGGAGCAGCGCCCGCCGGCCTGACCTGCGGTCACACCGGCCGGGCGGCGAACGCGTCGCGCAGCGCCGCCCGCACCGCCCGGATGCCGACCCTCGACGCCGAGGAGGCGCGGGCGGCGCTGAAGATCTCGCGAACCGGCTGACCGGGCAGGTCGACGAGTCGCACCGGCGGATCGATGTCGGTCCACACCAGATCCGGCAGGACTCCGACCGCCCGGCCCGCGGCGATCAGGCGCACGGCGGCGGTGAGGTCGGCGATCTCGAAGCGCACGTCGGGCTCGAATCCCGCGGCGCGGCATTGCTGCACCGCCCACTGACGGGCGGCCGTTCCTGCGGGCTCCATGACCCAGGCGCGGTCGCGGAGGTCGGCGAGGGAGCGGGCGGAGTCCGCCGGTGGCAGGGCGAGCCGGATCGGATCGCTGCCGAGCACGTCGCGCTCGAGCCCGGCTCGATGCGCGCGGGTGTGCCCGGGATACTGCTCCGCGATCACCAGGTCGAATCCGCGGGCGGACAGTTCGAACAGACCCTCTTCCGGCGGCACCTCGGCGATCTCCACCCGCAGGCCCGGTTCGCGCTCGGCCAGCAGGGACAGCGCAGCCGGCAGCAGGGCGTGCGCCGCGGTCTGCAGCACCGCCACGCGCACCGGCGCGATGCCCGGCTGCAGGCTCTCCAGCTCGGCGCGGATCCGCTCTTCGAGCTCGAGCGCCCGCGCCGCGTGCGCGGCCAGCAGGATGCCGGCATCCGTCAACCGCACCCGACGACCGTCGGCGATCAGGAGCGCGACGCCCGCGTCCTTCTCCAGCTGCGCGAGCTGCTGCGAGATCGTCGAGGGGCTGTAGGAGAGCGCCTCGGCGACCGCGGCGAGCGTGCCGCGGAGCGAGAGTTCGTGCAGGAGACGGAGTCGTCGAAGTTCGAACACGGCACCCCCTCGGACCTCGTCTCGGCATTCATCGATGAGATCGAACGGTACCGATCATAGATGGTTGCTTTTCTCGAACGTTCGGATGCCGCATGCTGGAGGCATGTCCGCCTCTTCGACTGCGCTCCCCGACACGTTGACCGATGAGGCGATCGACCTCGCCCGTCGCTGGGTCGCCGAGAGCGCGGGGGTGCAGGGCGACGCATCCGCGCAGCGCCTCGCCGGCGTGCTGAAGGACCCGGACGGGCTGCCCTTCACGATCGGCTTCGTGGACGGGGTGATGCGTCCGGAGAGCCTGTCCGCGGCGGCATCCAACCTCACGCGGGTCGCCCCGCTCGTGCCGAAGTTCCTGCCGTGGTACCTGCGTGGCGCCGTACAGGTCGGCGGCGTCGTCGCCCCCGTGCTGCCCTCGCCGGTCGTGCCGATCGCGCGGCGCGTCCTGCGCGAGATGGTCGGGCATCTGGTGGTCGACGCCCGCCCGGACAAGCTCGGCCCCGCGATCGCGAAGATCCGCGAGAGCGGTGCGCGGCTCAACCTCAACCTGCTCGGCGAAGCGGTGCTCGGCGAGAAGGAGGCGCTGCGCCGGCTCGAGGGGATCCACGACCTCGTCCGCCGGCCCGACGTGGACTACGTCTCGGTCAAGGTCTCGGCGATCGCGAGCCACATCTCGATGTGGGCGTTCGACGACGTCGTCGAACGGGTTGTCACGCGACTGTTGCCGCTGTACCTCACGGCCGCGACCGACGGCACGTTCATCAACCTCGACATGGAGGAGTACCGCGACCTCGACCTCACGATCGCCGTCTTCACCCGACTGCTCGAGGACCCCCGCCTTCAGCAGCTCGAGGCGGGCATCGTGCTGCAGGCCTACCTGCCCGACGCCCTGCCCGCACTCGAGGAGCTCACCGCGTGGGCGCGCGTTCGCGTCGCCGCGGGCGGGGCGCGCATCAAGGTGCGCCTGGTGAAGGGCGCGAACCTCGCGATGGAGCGCGTGGACGCCGTGATGCACGACTGGGCGCTCGCGACGTACGACCGCAAGCTCGACTCGGACGCGAACTACGTGCGGTGCCTGCAGAGCGCACTGGATCCCGCGCACACCGCCGCGGTGCGGATCGGCGTCGCCGGCCACAACCTCTTCGACATCGCGTACGCGTGGCTGCTCGCCGGTGAGCGCGGGGTGCGCGCCGACGTCGAGTTCGAGATGCTCCTGGGGATGGCGCAGGGGCAGGTCGAGGCCGTCGCGCGCGAGGTGGGACACGTGCTGCTGTACGTGCCGGTCGTCCGTCCGGATGAGTTCGACGTCGCGATCAGCTACCTCGTGCGGCGCCTCGAGGAGAACGCGTCGAGCGAGAATTTCCTCTCGGCGGCATTCGAGCTCGCCGACGACTCCTCTCTGTTCGACCGCGAGCGCGACCGCTTCACCGCCTCGATCGCCCGCGCAGCCGACCCGGCGCTGCCGACGGGGCCGAACCGTCGGCAGGACCGCATTGTCGATGGGGCGCCCCCGGCGCTGGTGCGGCCCGCGGACGGTGAAACGCCGGGGAGAAAAGCGCCCGTCGGGTCCCTCAGCGACGCGAATGGTGCGGATTCTCCCCAGGGTTTGACGCAGGCTGTTCTCGGCATCGCCCGCGGGTCGGCCGGCGAGGGGGACACCGTCCCGATCGAGCCGACGGCCGCTGAGCAGATGTTCGCCGGTGATGCCTACGTCGAGACCGCGGTGTTCGCCGTCCGGCAGGCCGATGACCGCGCCGAGGGTGCCCCCGGATTCCGTAACGCCGCCGACACCGACCCCTCGCTTCCGGCGAACCGGGAGTGGAGCCGCGGCATTCTGCAGCGCATCGACTCCTCGACCGCCGGCGACGCGACGATCGCCGCGGCGCTCGTGAGCGATCCGGACGAGCTCGAGGTGATCATCGCCCGGGTCCGTGCCGCCGCCGAGCCCTGGGGACAGCGTCCCGCGGCCGACCGGGCGGCCGTGCTGCAGGCTGCCGCGCGAGCCCTGGAGGCGCGGCGCGGCGAGCTGATCGAGGTCGCGGCGTCGGAGACGGGCAAGGTCTTCGCCGAGGCGGATGTCGAAGTGAGCGAGGCGGTCGACTTCGCGAACTACTACGCCGCGACCGCGCGCGAGCTCGATCGGGTGAGCGGCGCGGTGTTCGTCCCGGCCAGGCTCACGGTCGTGACGCCGCCGTGGAACTTCCCCGTCGCGATCCCGGCGGGCGGCGTTCTCGCCGCCCTCGCCGCCGGGTCGGGTGTCGTGTTCAAGCCGGCGCCACAGGCCCGGCGGTGCGCCGCCGTGCTCGCCGAGGCGCTCTGGGAGGCCGGTGTGCCGCGCGATGTGCTCGCGCTCGTCGACCTCGACGAAGGCGCGCTCGGACGGCACCTCGTCTCGCACCCCGACGTCGACCGGGTGATCCTCACCGGCTCGTGGGAGACCGCCGCACTCTTCCGCTCTTGGCGTCCCGATCTGCCGCTGCTGGCCGAGACGAGCGGCAAGAACGCGATGATCGTGATGCCCTCCGCCGACCTCGATCTCGCCGCGGCCGACCTCGTCAAGAGCGCGTTCGGCCACGCCGGACAGAAGTGCTCCGCCGCGTCGCTCGCGATCCTCGTCGGGCCGGTCGCGCGCTCGCAGCGCTTCGCGCGACAGCTCGTGGATGCCGCGACCTCGCTGCGCGTCGGGCCGCCGACCGATCCGACCGCCGAGGTCGGGCCCGTGATCGAACCACCCCACGGCAAGCTCGCGTGGGCGCTCAGCACACTCGACGACGGCGAGAAATGGCTCGTCGAGCCGCGTCCGCTCGATTTCGGACGCGAGTACGAGGGCAGGTTCTTCAGCCCCGGCATCCGCACCGGCGTGCGCCCCGGATCCCGGTTCCACCGCGAGGAGTTCTTCGGCCCGGTGCTCGGCGTGATGCACGCGCACTCGCTCGCGCACGCGATCGAGCTGCAGAACGCCGTCGCATACGGGCTCACCGCGGGTCTGTACACCCAGAACCCCGACGATCTGGAGGTGTGGCTGGACGAGGTGCAGGCCGGCAATCTCTATGTCAATCGTGGGATCACCGGCGCGATCGTGCAGCGGCAGCCGTTCGGCGGGTGGAAGCGCTCCTCGGTCGGCGCCGGCACGAAGGCCGGTGGCCCGAACTACCTCGTCGGTCTCGGCGCGTGGCGACCGTCCGCGGGGGGTGCCGCCTCGACGACGCTGCACCTGCGCGGGCTCGACTCGCGCATCACGACGCTGATCGAGGCGGCGCAGCCGTCGCTGGACTACGAGGCGTTCGAGTGGCTGCGGCGTGGAGCGCTGTCGGACGCGCTCGCGTGGGACCGCGAGTTCGGGCAGGTGCGGGACGTGTCGCGCCTTGGCGTCGAGCGGAACCTGTTCCGCTACCGCCCCGTCGAGGTCGCTGTGCGCGCAACGAAGGACGCGTCGTGGCAGGCCCTGCTGCGGGTCGTGGTGGCCGGCATCCGGGCGGGGTCGTCCTTCACGCTCAGCGCGCCGGTGGGTCTTCCCGCGTCCGTTCGCCGTGCGCTCGGTGACGAAGGGGTCGCGGTGTTCGTCGAGTCGGACGAGGAATGGCTCCAGCGCATGACCGCGACCGGTGAGGGGGCCGGCCCCCGTCCGCCGCGTGCCCGACTCGTCGGCGCGCCGGACTCCGTCGCCGAGCTGCACCGCGCGCTCGCCGACGCCGTGGCGGGCGACCCCGATCTCGCCGTGTACTCGAACGAGGTCACGACCGCCGGCCGCGTCGAGCTCCTGCCGTTCCTGCACGAGCAGTCGATCACGATCACCGCGCATCGCTTCGGCAACCCCGATCCCTGGAGCGCCTCCGTCATCTGAACTCGCCGACCGTGGGCTCGCGCCCGATGTAAAGAAAGTTTGACACGCACGACTCGCGTCGCGTACCGTGATGTCAAACATTCTAGACATCGGGGGATGCCGTGGGGTACGAGGAACGCAACACCTGGGTCGGCCTGGTCGGCAGCGTGATCGCGATGGCGGTCTACACGATCGCCGTCCTGCAGCAGGCCGACGGCGGGCCGCTGACGGAGGTCGTCTGGTGGCCGATCATGCTGTGGACGATCGGCATCGGCGTCGTCGTGATGATCGTGAGCAGCATCCTGTGGGGGATCGTCGCGGGCATGCGCGACCCCGAGGGCGCGACCCGCTCCGATCTGCGTGACCGGGACATCTCGCGGATGGGGAGCCGGGTCGGTCAGGCGTTCCTGGCGATCGCGGGTGTCGGGGTGATCGTGCTCTGCGCGATCGGGGCCGACCGGTTCTGGATCGCCAACACGATGTTCTTCGGCTTCGCCCTGTCGGCGTTCGTCGGCGGGCTCGCCAGCGTGATCGCCTACCGGCGGGGACTCGTCTGATGGTCAAGCCGACGCGGGTCACGAACCGCATCCGGGCACTGCGGGAAGCCACGGGGATCACGCAGGCCGAGCTCGCCCGCCGCATCGGCGTGACGCGCCAGACCGTCATCGCGATCGAGCAGGAGCGCTATTCGCCCACGCTCGAGCTCGCGTTCCAGATCGCCCGCGTCTTCGGGGCCGGCCTCGACGACGTCTTCCAGTACCCCACCGAAGGAGAATCCGCATGAGCACGTATACCGCCACGACGAAGACCATGACCGCCTGGCGCCAGCATCGGTACGGCGGTGCGGACGCCGTCGCCGCCGAGACCGTCCCGGTGCCGGTTCCCCGCGCCGGTGAGGTCCTCGTCCGGGTCGACGCCGTCTCGATCAACTCCGGCGACATCCACCTCATGCAGGGCGAACCCCGCCTCGTCCGGCTCTTCCTCGGCCTGCGCCGCCCCCGCGTCGCCGGTCGGGGGATGGACCTGGCCGGCACCGTCGTCGCGCTCGGCGCGGATGTGACCGGGTTGCGGGTCGGCGACCGCGTGGTCGGCGCGCACCAGGACACGCTCGCCGAGTTCGTCGCGGTCCCGCAGAAGCGGCTGTCGGCGATCCCCGCCGAGGTGTCGACGACGGATGCCGCAGCCCTGCCGATCGCGGGCAACACGGCACTGACCGTCCTGGACCGGTACGGAGTCGGCAAGGACTCGCGGGTGCTCGTGGTCGGCGCCGGCGGCGGCGTGGGCACGCTCACGGTGCAGCTGGCCGCGGCCCTCGGCGCCGAGGTCTGGGCGACGTGCGGGGCACGGGCGGAGGAGACCCTCCGTCGGCTCGGCGCGGCCCGGACGTTCGACTACCGCACGACCGACCTCGCCGATCTGCCCGCCGACCACTTCGACGTCGTCGTGGACATCGCGGGCCTGCAGCCCCTCACGCTCTTGCGTGGACTCCTCCGCCGCGGCGGGAAGGTCGCGCTCGTCGGCGGCGACGGCGGTCGCGTCCTCGGCCCGGTCGGTCGCATCCTCCGGTCCCTCTTCGTCGGGCGGCCCGGCCGCCGCTTCGTCCCGATCACGGCGGTGACGAAGACGCCCGTCACCGAGCGACTGCTCGCGGAAGCGGCATCCGGTCGCCTCACGCCGGTGATCGAGCGCACGTTCGCGTTCGAGGACGCGAGCGCCGCGCTCGCCCACGTCGAAGCCGGTCGCACGGTCGGCAAGGTCCTCGTGCGCGGGGCGCACGCGGGTTGACCGACCCTACGGCTGGACGAGCACCCCGGCGGTGTCGGCGGCCTTCGTCGCCCGGATCAGCTCGTCCTCCTGCGCGTCGTCCGCCGCCTCCTGCAGCGCGGACTTCGCGCGCAGCGGCGGCGTGCGGAAGAACAGCGACAGGATGAACGCCACGATCACGACCCACATCGCGACGCGGTACACCAGCACCGCCGAAGCGTTGAAGGCGATGAGGATCGGCGCGGTCAGCGCGGGAGCCGCGCCCGTGAGGAACGACGTGTCGTCCAGCGCCGCGGAGTCCATCTCGCTCGTGCCGCCGCCCGAGGCGAATCGGTCCTCGATCACGGGGACGGCCGATTCCACGTAGGCCGTGCGCGCGGCGTCGTCGGAGAAGTCGAGCGTCACCGTGCCGTCCTCGGAGATCTGCGCGACCGGGATCTGCTGCTCGAGCTGGCTCGCCGGCACGCCCTGCGCGAGGGCGTCCTCGATCTGGGTGGTCGTGGCGGTCGTGAGCTGGGTGATGATCGGCGCGTAGATCTGGTCCATGATCGCGGCGTTCTCGGGGGCCTCGGCGACCGCCGGGTCCAGCGCCGCATCCAGAGCCGTCGTGAGCGTCTCGGTGTCGGCGAACGAGGTCTGCACGTTCGCGGGCAGCACGGTGAACAGCAGCGAGAGCAGCACCGCGGTGCCGAGCGTCCCGCCGATCTGCCGGAAGAACGTCGATGAGCTCGTCGCGACGCCCATATCGCGGATGCCGACCGAGTTCTGGCTCGCGATCGTGAGGGTCTGCATGAGCTGGCCGAGTCCGAGACCGATGAGCAGCATCCCACCGGCGATGTACCAGTACGAGGTGTCGTACTGCAGGAAGGTCAGGGCGAAGAAGCCGAGGGAGAGCAGCGCCGTGCCGAGGATCGGGAACATGCGGTACCGCCCGGTGCGGGCGATGATCTGTCCGGATCCGATCGAGGCGATCATGAGGCCGAGGATCATCGGCAGCATCTGCAGACCGCTCTCGGTCGGCGTCGCGCCCGTGACGAGCTGCAGGTAGAGGGGCAGGGTCAGCATCGCGCCGAACATGCCGAAGCCGATGAAGACGCCGATCACGGTCGCCATCGAGAACGTCGAGGAGCGGAAGAGCTTCAGGGGGATCAGCGCGTCGTCCTTCATGAGGACCTCCGCGATCACGAAGCCGATCACACCGAGGATGCCGACCACGTAGCACGTGATCGCGAGGGGCGACCCCCATCCCCACTCCCGGCCGAGTTCGGCGACGAGCAGCAGCGGGACGAGTGCGATCACGACGAGCGAGGCGCCCCACCAGTCGATCCGCACGGAGTGCGCGGGGTGGCGGGGGATGTGCAGGAAGCGCAGCACGATGCCGAGCGCGACGAGGCCGATCGGGACGTTGATGAGGAAGACCCAGCGCCAGCCCGCGATCCAGAGGATCTGGTCGGCTCCGGCGAACAGGCCGCCCACGAGCGGGCCGATCACGCTCGAGATGCCGAAGACCGCGAGGAAGTAGCCCTGATACTTCGCGCGCTCGCGCGGCGCGAGGATGTCGCCCATGATCGCGAGCGGCATCGACATCAGGCCGCCGGCGCCGAGGCCCTGAATCGCGCGGAACGCGGCCAGCTCGATCATCGAGGTGGAGAAGCTCGCCAGGAGCGAGCCGATCATGAACACGACGATCGCGAAGATGAACAGCGGGCGCCGGCCGAAGATGTCCGAGAGCTTGCCGTAGATGGGTGTGGAGATCGTGGAGACGATCAGGTAGGCCGTCGTGACCCACGCCTGCTGGCTCAACCCGTTCAGGTCGTCGCCGATCGTCCGGATCGCCGTGCCGACGACCGTCTGGTCCAGCGCGGAGAGGAACATCCCGGCCATCAGGCCGAAGATGACGAACATGATCATGCGGTGCGTCATCACCGGTTCCGCGCCGCGGGTGCGGATGCGACCGGTGGCCGTCGTAGCGTCAGACATCGAGACCTCGGAGCGAGAAGAGGAGCACTCAGCGACGACGGTAGTTGTCGCAGGTCAACTACCTTAGCGCGGATATCGCTGTGCGAGAATGAAATCGGCGTGCCCGAGTCGCCGGCTTCCGCAGCTCCGCCGGGCCCCGAGGACAGCGTCCGCCGCCCCTCTGCACAGGAGCTCATCATGACGCAGAACATCGCGCCGGCATCCACCACCGCCGGCACCACCGCCCGCACCGCGCACCACCGCCGCTACCTGATGTGCCGCCCCGAGCACTTCACGGTGAGCTACACGATCAACCCGTGGATGGAGCCGGCCAACCCGACGGACACGGCGCGCGCCGTCCGGCAGTGGCAGGACCTGTACGACACGTACATCGCGCTCGGCCACGAGATCGAATTGATCGACCCCGTCGAGGGGCTGCCGGACATGGTCTACACCGCGAACGGCGGGTTCCTGATCGACGGGATCGCCTACGGGCCGAAGTTCCGCTTCGCCGAGCGCGCCGGGGAGGCCGGTCCCTTCATCGACTGGTTCCGGGCGGCGGGTTTCGACACCCGTGAGCCGGTCGAGGTCAACGAGGGCGAGGGCGATTTCCTCCTCGTCGGCGACGTGATCCTCGCCGGCACCGGCTTCCGCTCCACCGGAGACAGCCACCGCGAGGTGGGCGAGGTCTTCGGCCGCGAGGTCATCTCGCTCACGCTCACCGACCCCCGGTTCTATCACCTGGACACGGCGATCGCGGTGCTCGATCCGATCGAGGGCATCGAGAACGGCGGACCCGAGCGGGCCAACATCGCCTATCTGCCGTCGGCGTTCGACGAGGCGAGTCAGGCGATCCTCGCCGCGCGCTACCCCGATGCGATCCACGTGTCGGATGAGGACGGCGCGGTGTTCGGGCTCAACTCCGCCAGCGACGGCTACAACGTCATCATCTCGCCGCGCGCGAAGGGCTTCGAGGCGCAGCTGCGCGAGCGCGGCTACAACCCGATCATGGTCGACCTGTCCGAACTCCTCCTCGGCGGCGGCGGCATCAAGTGCTGCACGCTCGAGCTGCGCGGGGCCCGGGCATGACGACCCCGCAGGTTCTCGACGCGAACTCGGCGGCGATCATCGCCGCCGAGGACGAGCACGTCGCGCACAACTACCACCCGCTGCCCGTCGTGATCGCCTCCGGGGAAGGTGCATGGGTGACCGACGTCGAGGGTCGGCGCTACCTCGACCTGCTCGCGGCCTATTCCGCCGTGAACTTCGGCCACTCCCACCCGGCCATCCTCGCCGCGGCGCGCGAGCAGCTGGGCCGCATCACCCTCACGAGCCGGGCGTTCCACAACGATCGGCTCGGCGGGTTCGCCGCCGCGCTGGCCGAGCTGTGCGGCAAGGACCTCGTGCTGCCGATGAACACCGGCGCCGAGGCGGTCGAGACCGGCATCAAGGTGGCCCGCGCGTGGGGCTACCGCGTGAAGGGCATTCCCGCCGATCGCGCGACGGTGATCGTGGCGGGAGGCAACTTCCACGGTCGCACGACGACGATCGTGGGCTTCAGTGACGACCCGCAGGCGCGCGACGGCTTCGGGCCGTACGCCCCGGGCTTCGTGACGGTGCCCTACGGGGATGCCGCAGCCCTCGAGGCAGCGATCGACGAGAACACGGCAGCGGTGCTGCTGGAGCCGATCCAGGGAGAGGCCGGGGTCGTCATTCCGCCGGCGGGGTACCTGCGCGCCGTCCGCGAGATCACTTCCCGGCACGGCGTGCTCATGATCGCCGACGAGATCCAGTCCGGGCTCGGCCGGGTGGGCGAGACGTTCGCGTGCGACCGTGAGGGCGTGGTTCCCGATGTGTACCTCCTCGGCAAGGCGCTCGGCGGCGGCATCCTGCCCGTCTCCGCCGTGGTGGCGAACCGCGACGTGCTCGGCGTGATCCGGCCGGGCGAGCACGGGTCGACGTTCGGCGGCAATCCGCTGGCGGCGGCCGTCGGGACGCGGGTGGTGGAGATGCTCGCGACCGGAGAGTTCCAGCGACGCGCCGCGGCGCTCGGCGAGCACCTCGAGACGGGGCTCACCGAGCTCGTCGGAGACGGCGTGACCGGCATCCGTGTCGCCGGCCTCTGGGCGGGTGTGGACATCGACCCGGCCCGCGGCACGGGGCGGGAGATCGCCGAGAAGCTGCTCGCGCGTGGGGTGCTGGTCAAGGACACGCATGGACAGACGATCCGCATCGCGCCGCCGCTCGTGATCCGCGGCACCGAGCTGGACTGGGCGGTCGAGCAGCTCCGGGTGGTTCTCGCCGGCTGATCGCCCCGGCGGGCCGGCCCGCCGGCCCGCCCGTTCGGCCTGCGCCGCACCGCCGAGGGCCGTCCGCTCGCCCGGACACTCGGCCTGCGCCGCGCCGGCTGGCCCGTTCACCCGCCCGCCGTCCGGCGCGGCGCCGTCCGGGCGGCCGCTCGCCGGCTCGCCCGTGCGCGGCCGCTCACCCGTGCCGAACGACTGCTGAGAGTGACGGGCGGGGCGGTTCGGGGCCGCCCGTGGCGACAGCTGCCCCACTCAGCCGTCTTTGGGCACCGCTCGCCGGGGAGATGGCCGTTGACAGGGCCGCGAAGCGCGCACTAATCTGTGAGAGCGCTCTCTGGGAGCGCTCTCACGCGTTCGCACCGAAGACGAGGAAGTCTGTCTTGACCCGACCACACCCCAGCCGCCGGGCCATCGCCGCGGCGACCCTCGCGGCTCTCGCCGCGACAGCGCTCGTTCCCACCGCGGCCGCGGTCGCTGAGGAGACCGTGACGACCTTGTACGACTTCGAGGACGGCACGACCTCGCACATCCAGTGGGGTGCCGCCGGCGCAGGGGTGCAGTCCGTGGCCGACTCGGGCGTCGGCTCGTGGTCGGATTCGGTGCCGAACGCGAACGTGCTCTCGTACGGCTTCGACCTCACCGCCGACCCGTTCTACGGAGGAATCGGCTTCGAGTACACGGGCGGGCAGCCCGCGCAGGACTGGAGCGCGTACGACGGCGTGCAGTTCTGGATGTACAGCGACGGCAGCGCCTCGTCGGTGCAGGTCGAGCTTCTCGATGCGGTCACGGCCGACTCCACAGTCCACGACCGCTGGGACGTCGTGGTGCCGCTCGGCCCCGCGGGCTGGAACCTCGTGAAGCTCCCGTTCGCGAGCTTCGGCTACGCCACCGACTACCAGGACGGAGGGGCGCCGAACGACGGCACTCTCGACCTCGACTTCGTCCGCGGACTCCTCTTCCCGGCGAACGCGGGCAAGGCCGTCGTCAAGCTCGACGAGATCGGCCTCTACGCCGGCACGGTCGTCGCTCCCTCGGTCGGCGTCACGACGATCGCCCTCGATGTGGTCGAGGGCTCCGACGCGGTGATCCCCGTGCGCCTGTCAACCGCGCCGACGAGCGACGTGACCGTCGACTTCACGACGGCCGACGGCACGGCGGTCGCCGGAACCGACTACACCGCGACCAGCGGCACCCTCACGTTCGCCGCCGGCGTGCGCGACGCGCAGATCGTCGTCCCGACGACGGCGAACGAGACCGTCGACGGCAACCGCACGTTCACCGTCGCGCTCTCCGGCGCGGCCGGCGCCACGGTCGGCGCTGCCGCGACGACCGTCACCGTGCGCGACGACGATTCCGCACCGGCCGGCGCGATCGGCGTGCTGACCGATACCGTGGAGGACTTCGAGGCGGAGCTGGTGCTGGGGGATCCGGCGGCGGTGCCGCCGGTGGGGTGGTTCGCGGCGCAGGGTGCGGGCAACGTGCCGTCGTTCGAGCGGGTGGCGGATGCCGGTCGTCCGGGTGCGGCGGAGGGCAACGACGCGCTGGCGCTGGGCTTCGACACGTCGTCGTGGGCGGTCGTGATCGACAACTTCACCACGGACGGGTCCACGTGGGTGCCGCAGGACTGGTCGGCGTACCGGGGTGTCGGGTTCTGGATGCGCGGGTCGAACTCGGGTGCGCCGATGTTCGTGGACGTCCTGGACAACCGCACGCCCGGTTCGACGGTCGATGACGCGGAGCGGATGTCGGTGCGGTTCACGGATGACTTCACCGGGTGGAGGTTCGTGGAGTTCCCGTTCTCGGACTTCACGCGCAAGAACATCGGCAACGGCGCCCCGGATGACGGGTTCACGTTGACCGAGGTCCACGGCATCGGCATCGGTGTCGAGCAGACCTCCACCCCCGTCCAGCCCGACCTCCTCATCGACGACATCTCGCTCGTGAAGTACCAGGACGTCGTGGAGGACTTCGAGGCGGAGCTGGTGCTGGGGGATCCGGCGGCGGTGCCGCCGGTGGGGTGGTTCGCGGCGCAGGGTGCGGGCAACGTGCCGTCGTTCGAGCGGGTGGCGGATGCCGGTCGTCTCGGTGCGGCGGAGGGCAATGACGCTTTGTCGTTGGGTTTCGACACGTCGTCGTGGGCGGTCGTGATCGACAACTTCACCACGGACGGGTCCACGTGGGTGCCGCAGGACTGGTCGGCGTACCGGGGTGTCGGGTTCTGGATGCGCGGGTCGAACTCGGGTGCGCCGATGTTCGTGGACGTGCTGGACAACCGCACGCCCGGTTCGACGGTCGATGACGCGGAGCGGATGTCGGTGCGGTTCACGGATGACTTCACCGGGTGGAGGTTCGTGGAGTTCCCGTTCTCGGACTTCACCCGCAAGAACATCGGCAACGGCGCCCCGGATGACGGGTTCACGTTGACCGAGGTCCACGGCATCGGCATCGGTGTCGAGCAGACCTCCACCCCGGTCCAGCCCGACCTCCTCATCGACGACATCTCGCTCGTCGGTCAGGCGGACGCCAACCGGCCGCTCATGATCAACACCGCCCGGGCGATCTTCACGGTCGCGGAAGGGGATGACGCCGAGGTGCTCGTGCGCCTGACCCGTGCCGCGGACCAGGACGTCACGGTGGCGTACCGCACCGAAGAAGCGGTCGACCGCACGTCCACCGAGGACCCGCCGGCCACGCCCGACGTGGACTACGTGAGCACGGGCGGCACCCTCACGATCCCTGCGGGCTCCCGAGACGGTGTCATCACGGTCCCGACGCTCGCCGACGGCAAGGCGGAGGTGGATGAGACCTTCCTCGTGCGGCTCTCCGACCCCGTGGGCGCCGAGCTCAACCCGCTCGCGGTGGCTCGGGTCAGCATCCAGGACAGCGATGCACCGTTGCCGGGCCTGCTCGACGACTTCGAGAACGGCACCGCGGGCCTGGACCCGATCGGCGACGCCGCGCTGTCCACGCGCCTCGTGGCGGCATCCGACGACGACGCGTACGAGGGGCAGGACCTCTTCGAGAACGTGCTCGACATCGACGGCACCGGCGGGTACGCCCGCAGCTTCGCCCAGCCGCAGGACTGGAGCGCACAGGAGGGCATCGGCTTCTGGTACGACGGGCAGGGCGACGGCCGCGGCGTGACGCTGCGCGTCCACGACACGACGCCGGTCGACGCGGGTCCTGAGGACTGGACGCTCGCGTGGTCGGATGAGTTCGACGCACCGGCCGGTACCCGGGCCGACTCCCGCTACTGGTCGTACGAGACCGGCGGCTGGGGCTGGGGCAACGACGAGTTGCAGTACTACAGCGACTCGACCGACAACGCGGCGCACGACGGCGAGGGGAACATGGTGATCACGACCCGCGCGGTCGAGGAGCCCGCGGCTTCGGGTCTGGAGTGCTGGTACGGACCGTGCGAATACACCTCGGCGCGCCTGATCACCGAGGGCAAGCTCGAGGTGCTGCACGGCCGCATGGAGGCGCGTGCGCAGATGCCGGACGGCGAAGCGGGCATCTGGCCGGCCATCTGGTCGCTGGGCAACGACTTCCGTGACGTCGGATGGCCGCGTACCGGCGAGATCGACATCATGGAGTACGTCGGCAAACTCCCCGAGGAGATCTTCGGCACGATCCACGGCCCCGGGTACAGCGGCGGCCAGGCCTACGGCGACACATACGACTTCGGTGAAGACCTGAGCAACGAGTGGCTGACGTTCGCGGTGGAGTGGGAAGAGGGCGAGATCCGCTGGTACGTGCAACGCGACGGCGGCGAGGAGATCCTGTTCCACACCGCGACGCCCGAGGACATCGCGCCGAACGACTGGGTGTACGAGCACCCGTTCACCCTCCTGATGAACATGGCGGTCGGCGGCAACTTCGGTGGCCCGCTTGCGGACACCCTCGCCTTTCCGCAGCGGCTGAAGGTCGACTACGTACGCGTCTACCAGGCGCCGCAGGAGACCGAGAAGTTCGAGGCGACGTTCACGGACGATGAGGCGGGGTGGCGGTTCGTGCAGCTGCCGTTCGCCGACTTCGCGCGGTCGGCTCAGCAGCAGGAGGGCGCCGCGGACGACGGCTTCGGTCGCACGGCGGTGACCGGCTACGAGATCGAGGTCGCCGGTGCTCCGCTGCCGGACGCCACGAGCCTGTCGCTGTTCGCCGCGCCCGAGGGCGCAGTGAGCCTGGACAAGGTACAGGTGCTCACCGAAGTCACCGACCCGACCACCGGCGGCGGTGGCGACGGTGACGGCGACGGAAACGGGAACGGTGACGGGACCGGGACCGGTACGGGCTCCACCGGCGGCGCGTCCGGTGGTCAGGCCTCCGGCGGTGCGGGCGGTCTCGCGACGACGGGCGGAGTCGATGTGACGCCGCTCGCCGGGCTCGCCCTGCTGCTCCTGGGACTGGGCGCCCTGCTCATGCGACGCCGACGGAAGACCCGCGCCGAGCACTGACAGCACCCGTGCGGCATCCGTTCTTCCGGGGACGGATGCCGCACCGCTGCGTGCGGCCGGTCAGGCGAAGACCGAGATGAAGCGCTCGTGCCAGCCGGTCGCGCCGTCGGGATCGACGCGCGAGACGTCGGCGGTCTGCACCTCACCCGTCGCGCTGACGGCCCGGCAGCGGATCAGGTGATCGCCGACGGTCGCCGTCCACGGGATGCTCCACTGCACCCACGTGTCGTTCGAGATCGCGGTGGCGAGCGTCGCCTGCTGCCACTCGCCCTCGTCGATCTGGACCTCGACCGCGGAGATGCCGACCTGCTGCTGCCACGCGACGCCGGCGATCACCGAGTCGCCCGCGCTCATGCCCTGCTGCTTCTTGGGGACGTCGATGCGCGACTGCAGCTTGATGGGTCCCCGCTCGGACCACCCGCGGGTCGTCCAGTACGCGGTGGCCTTGTCGAATCGCGTGACCTCGAGCTCGGTGACCCACTTCGTCGCCGAGACGTAGCCGTACAGGCCCGGCACGACCATCCGCACCGGGAAGCCGTGCTCGGGCGGGAGCGGTTCACCGTTCATCCCGACCGCGAGGATCGCATTCCGCTCGTCCGTGAGCGCCTCGATCGGCGAACTCGCGGTGAAGCCGTCGATCGAGCGGGAGAGCACCATGTCGGCATCCGCCTGCGGCACGGCCCGGGCCAGGAGCTCGCGGATCGGGTACCCCAGCCACAGCGCGTTGCCGATCAGGTCGCCGCCGACGGGGTTCGACACGCAGGCGAGGGTCGTGTGGCTCTCTTCGAGCGGGAGCGCGAGCAGTTCGTCCCACGTGAGGGTCACTTCGTTCTCGACCATGCCGTGGATGCGCAGGCTCCACTCCGCCGGGTCGATCTGCGGCACGATCAGCGCGGTGTCGATCCGGTAGAACCGGTCGTTCGGGGTGACCACCGGGTCGAGCCCCGTGATGCCGAGCTCGGCACCTGCCGGGACGGGGGCTGCTGCGACGGCGGGCGTCGGCAGGGTGAGCGCTTCGCGCACCGCCGTCACCGCGCGCGAGCCCGCCCGCGCGACGCTCGAGCCGACGGTCGCGAGCACGCCGACCGCGGCGGTGCCCACGGTCCACAGCAGGAAGGTGCGACGGGATGCCGCCGCCGGGCGGACCGCCGTCTCCTCGGCATCCGATCCGACGTCCTCCGCCGGTGCGGTCGCGCGTTCGGGAAGACGGGCGATCAGCAGGTTCAGCGCGAGCGCCGCGGCCACGCCCGCGGAGAGCGAGGGGACCCAGTCGAGCTGGCCGGGATTCGCGCGCGTCATGGCCGCGAGCACCCCGACACCGCCGAAGACGATCATGAGCGCGAGCCCGAACGGCGGACGCGCGCGTTCGATCAGCCCCGCGATCGCGGCGACGAGGACGAGCACGATGCTGATCCCGACGATGAGCGCGATCTTGTCGGCGGTGCCGAACAGGGCGATCGCCGTCTCCTTCGCCCACGCCGGTGCGAAGTCGATCAGGGCGGAGCCGATCACCGCGACCGGGCTCGCCGCCGGGGCGACGAACACCGCGACGATCTCGCCGACACCCGCGCCGAACAGGGCCGCGGCGATCCCCGCGACCGCCGCCGCGGCGGGAGAAGTCCTCGTTGCACGCGCCACGTCACGAGCCTACGACCGCGCGGGCGCGTGCGGCCGGGAATGGCCCGGATCCGCCCGTGCAGGCGAAACACGCGGGCAACAAGCCCCGGACTAGAGTCGTCGCATGGGTGATCTCTTCGACGGCTACGGCTCCACTCTGGCGCCCCGAAAGACGGCGTCCGGCATCCCCGCGTTCGACGAGATGTTCGGTGCGCCGACGCATCCCGGCGACCCCGCGGAGTCGCGCGCGGCCTACCGCGAGCTGTACCAGGCCCTCGCCCAGATGACGCAGGAGGAGCTCCGCGGACGCACCGAGTCGCTCGCCAGCTCCTACCTCGCCCAGGGGGTCACGTTCGACTTCGCGGGCGAGGAGCGGCCCTTCCCGCTGGATGCCGTACCCCGGGTCATCACGTACGACGAGTGGTCGCGCGTCGAAGCCGGGGTGAAGCAGCGCGTCAAGGCGCTCGAGGCGTTCCTCGACGACGCGTACGGACGTCAGCACTGCGTCCGCGACGGCGTGCTGCCCGCGGGTCTCATCGCCTCGTCGCAGTACTTCTACCGGCAGGCGGCGGGCATCCAGAGCGCGAACGGCGTGCGCATCCAGGTGTCCGGCATCGATCTGATCCGCGACGAGCACGGCGAGATGCGCGTGCTCGAGGACAACGTCCGCGTTCCGAGCGGCGTGAGCTACGTGATCTCCAACCGCCGGGTGATGGCTCAGACGCTCCCCGAGCTGTTCGTCTCGATGCGCGTGCGTCCGGTCGGGGACTACCCGAACAAGCTCCTCGCCGCCCTGCGCGCTTCGGCGCCGGCGGGCATCGAGGACCCCAACGTCGTCGTGCTGACCCCGGGTGTCTACAACTCCGCCTACTTCGAGCACACCCTGCTCGCCCGCCTCATGGGCGTCGAGCTCGTGGAGGGGCGCGACCTCCTGTGCGTGGGCGGCAAGGTGTTCATGCGCACGACCCGCGGACCCCAGCGCGTCGACGTGATCTACCGGCGTGTCGACGACGAGTTCCTCGATCCGCTGCAGTTCCGCGCCGACTCGATGCTCGGAGCGCCGGGGCTCATGCTCGCCGCGCGCTTGGGCAACGTCACGATCGCGAATGCGGTCGGCAACGGCGTCGCCGACGACAAGCTCCTCTACACCTACGTCCCCGATCTCATCCGCTACTACCTGGCGGAGGAGCCGATCCTCAAGAACGTCGACACATGGCGGCTGGAGGATCCGGGCGCTCTGGAAGAAGTGCTCGACCGGCTGCCCGAACTCGTCGTGAAGCCCGTCGACGGCTCCGGCGGCAAGGGCCTGGTCGTGGGCCCCGACGCATCGCCCGCCGAGCTCGAGGCGCTGCGGCAGCGCCTGCTCGCCGATCCGCGCGGCTGGATCGCGCAGCCGGTCGTGATGCTCTCCACGATCCCGACGCTCGTCGAGGACGGCATGCGCCCGCGTCACGCCGACCTCCGCCCGTTCGCGGTGAACGACGGCGAAGACGTGTGGGTGCTTCCCGGCGGTCTCACCCGCGTCGCGCTGCCGGAAGGACAGCTCGTCGTGAACTCCAGCCAGGGCGGCGGCTCGAAGGACACCTGGATCGTCGGAGGTTCCGCGCCGAGCCATGTCGAATACGGTCAGGGCAGCGGCCTGGCCGGCCTCGTCGCCGATCAGGCGGCCACGGTCACCGCCGCCATCCCGATCATCTACGACGGGCAGCCCCCGCCGGCGCATTCTCCGCAGGACCGCTCGGCTTCGCGCACCGAGCAGCAGGAGCAACAGCAGCAGCAGGCCGATTCACCCGCGAGACCGCATCCGGACGCCGAGACGCAGGGGAATCCCCGTGGTCTCGGCGCGCCGCTGCAGTCTCGCGGACAGAGTGAGGACCGTTCATGCTGAGCCGCATCGCCGAGAGCCTGTTCTGGATCGGCCGCTACATCGAGCGCAGCGACGGCACCGCCCGCATCCTCGACGTGCACCTCCAGCTGCTGCTGGAGGATCCCTGGATCGACGAGGACACCGCCTGCCGGTCGCTCCTGCTCGTCATGGGATCCATCCCGCCTCCGCCGGGCGAGATCGTCCGCCGCGAGGACGTGCTCGCCCGGCTCGCGGTCGACCGGAACAACTCGGCATCCATCGCCTATTCGCTCACGTCGGCCCGCGAGAACGCGCGCCGCGCGCGCGAGATCGTCTCGACCGAGCTGTGGGAGACGCTCAACACGACCAATTCCCGGATGCCGCGACGCCTGCAGACCGACAAGGTGCACGGCTTCTTCCAGTGGGTCAGGGAGCGCTCCGCGCTCGCGGTCGGCATCGTCGACTCTTCGACCAGCCGCGACGAAGCCTGGCAGTTCTTCACGCTCGGCCGGAGCATCGAGCGTGCGGACATGACCGCGCGCCTGCTCGCGACCCGGTCGCTCACCGAGGCCTCCGGTCCGTCCTGGACGACGATCCTCCGCTCGTGCGGCGCGTACGAGGCGTACCTGCGGACCTACCGCGGGATGCCGAGCGCGACCAACGCGGCGGAGTTTCTGCTGCTCGACCGGCTCTTCCCGCGGTCGATCATCTACTCGATCTCGCGCGCCGAGGACTGCATGAGTGCGATCGACCCGCGCGCGGACCGTGTCGGCCACTCCAACACGGTGCTCCGCGCGCTCGGTCGCATCCGCAATGACCTGGAGTACCGACCGGTGAGCGAGATCCTGAACGAGCTGCCCGAGCACATGGACCGCGTCCAGAAGGTGACGCGCGAGGCGTCCGAGGCGATCAGGGCGCGCTTCTTCCCGACGCAGGCCGAGCCGAACTGGATCGGAGAGACCTCATGAGGCGCCTGAGGATCGAGCATCAGACCGGGTTCACGTACCAGGGCGACGTCTCGGCGTCGTACAACGAAGCGCGGATGCTGCCCGGATCGACCGACAGCCAGTTCGTGCTCAGCTCATCGCTGGACATCGAGCCGTCGGCATCCGTCAACCACTACGTCGACTACTTCGGCACGCGCGTGGCGTCCTTCGACGTCCTCTCTCCGCACTCGTCGCTCACGATCACCGCGCGCTCGCTCGTGGAGGTCAGGCCGCGCCCTCTCGCGCACCCCGACATCACGTGGGACCAGCTGCACGCCGAGGCGGCGCGCTCGATCGAGACCGTCGAGCAGCTCGGTCAGAGCGCCCGCACCCGTCCGCACGCCGAAGTGGCCGAGATCGCGCGGGCGATCGCCGCCCAGCACGATCGGCCGGCGGTCGCGGCGCACGAGATCGCGATGGCGATCGGCAACGCGGTGGAGTACATGCACGGCATCACCGGTGTGCACTCCACGGCCGCAGAGGCGTGGGAGGCGCGCAAGGGCGTCTGCCAGGACATCGCGCACATCACGCTCGGCGCACTCCGCGAGGTCGGCATCCCGGCCCGCTACGTGTCGGGCTATCTGCACCCGCGCCCCGAGGCGGACGTCGGGGTTCCGGTGACCGGGGAGTCCCACGCGTGGGTGGAGTGGTTCGCGGGCGACTGGCAGGGCTTCGATCCCACGAACAACCTCGACATCGGCGACCGTCACGTGCTC
The DNA here is from genome assembly GCF_039531105.1 of Microbacterium lacus. NCBI lineage: Bacteria > Bacillati > Actinomycetota > Actinomycetes > Micrococcales > Microbacteriaceae > Microbacterium > Microbacterium lacus. Next base: position 8,386 of record NZ_BAAAPK010000002.1, on the reverse strand, counting down.
GTCGGGCGCGGCCGGGACTACAACGACGTGCCGCCGCTGCGGGGCGTGTACGCGGGTCCGTTCAAGTCCCAGCTGCACGTGAAGGTCACGATCACGCGCGAAGCGTGACCGACATCGAGATGGCGCGCATCGCGCCGGGACGCGTCACCCTGCACGATGCGCGGCGCAAGCGCCGGTGGACCGTCGAGCTCGAGGGCTTCGAGATCGGCGTGTATCCGGTCACGCAGGAGCTGCAGGCGGAGCTCCTCGGCGAGCCGGCGCGCCACCCGCGGCGTCCCGCGACCGATGTCAGCTGGCTCCGCGCGGTCCGACTGTGCAATGCGGCCTCCGAATGGGAAGGCCTCGACGCGGCGTACACGTTCGACGGCGAGGAGGTCACGTGGCATGTCGACTCCGACGGCTACCGCCTGCCGACCGAGGCCGAGTGGGAGTACGCGTGCCGCGCGGGGTCGACCGGGCCGCACTACGGTCCGCTCGCCGAGGTCGCCTGGACCGCGGCGGACGGGGTGAGCGCGCCGCAGGAGATCGGCGGCAAGCTCCCGAATCTCAACGGACTGTTCGACACGCTCGGCAACGTCTGGGAGTGGTGCTGGGACCTCCTGGACCCCGCCCGGTACGACCAGTACCGCGTCTTCCGCGGCGGCGGATACGCAGATGACGCGTGGAGCGTGCGCGCCTCCACGCGGCGGGGCGGGGCTCCGCGCATGCACCATGACGACGTCGGCGTGCGGTTCGCACGCGGCGGCTTCGACGGGACGGATGCCGCGCAGGGCTGGTCGGCTCGGGCCGACCGGGAACGCGCCGATCCGGACGGCCCGTTGCCGTCCGGATGGACGCCGAGACGCTGAGGGCGCGCCTGGCCGAAGCCGGACGCGCCCGTGTGCGCGGGACCGCTCAGGCGGTGACGCGGTTCTTGTCGTACGTCGCCGAGCCGAACCCCAGGATCAGGTAGCCGATCGCGGAGAGGAGCCACAGCAGGAAGATCGAGAACACCGCACCCTGGCCGAACCCCTTGCCGACGCGGAGCGAGACGATGATGTGGAAGATGATGTTCACGATCGGGATCAGGTACAGAAGCCCGAGCCACGCCGAGAAGCCGGCGATCTTGACCAGGACGAACGCGTTCACGATCGGGATGATCGCGAGCCAGCCCGGGTAGCCGGCCTTCGTGAAGACCTTCCACAGCGCGATGACGATGATGATGTAGATGACGAGGCCGAAGAAGCCCTGCACCGCGGTGAGGCCGGTGACATCCGCTTGCTGAGTGATTGATGTGAGAGCAGTCATGGCGCTCAGCATAGGGGTCGGTATCCGCACGCCCAGGCCACGTGACGGCGGACGTCAGGGTCGTGTCGACCCCAGGCGGTCGGCAACGTCATCCAGCACGGCCTCGTCGCCGGCGTACAGTCCGCTCTCGCGCGGCCAGTGCGCGACGACGTCGGTGAAGCCCAGCTCGGCCGCCCGGGCCACCTCGTCACGGTACGCGGCGGCACTGCGCAGCGAATACGCCACTTCGTTGTCCAGGGACAGGACGCGGGCGATATGCGGCCGGCCCACCGCTTCGGCGGCATCCTCGAAGCGGCGGGCGAGGTCCGCGACACCGCGCCACCAGTCCTCGCGGTCCTCTTCGGGCCCACCGGTCGTGATCCACCCGTCGCCGCGGGCGGCGGCGTAGCGGATCGCCTTCGGACCGTTGCCGGCCAGCCAGAGCGGTGCGCGCGGCTCCTGCGCCGGCGCGCCCACCATGCGTGCGGCGTCGGCGGTGAACCAGTCGCCGCGGAACCAGATCCCGCCCGAGCCGGGCTCCTCGAACCGCAGGAGCGTGTCGAGCGCGTCGGCGAACTCGACGTATCGGTCGTGGCGTTCGCGGGGGGTCAGCATCCGCTGTCCGAGCACCGTCGCATCGAATCCGGTCCCGCCCGAGCCGACCCCGACGATCAGGCGGCCGCCGGCGATGTCGTCGAGGGTCGCCAGCTCCTTCGCGAACGGAACGGGATGCCGGAAGTTGGGGCTCGCCACGAACAGGCCCAGGCGCATGCGCCCCGTGACGGTCGCGGCCGCGGTGAGGGTCGGGATCGTCGCGTGCCAGCGCTGGTTTGCGAGACTCCGCCAGGACAGGTGGTCGTACGTCCACGCGTGATCGAAGCCGTACTCCTCCGCTCGCCGCCACTTCTGTGCGGCATCCGGCCAGTCGGTCTGGGGGAGGATGACGATTCCGTGTCTCACCCGGGCCACGCTACGCCTCCGGGTGCGCGCGTAGGGTGAGGGGATGCCGCAGAACTGGGCCGGAACCCACGTCTACACCGCTCCGCGCATCGTGAGCGCCTCCAGCGTCGAGGAGGTCCGGCGCGCGGTCGCCGGCGACGGTCCGGTGCACGCCCTCGGCACGCGCCATTCCTTCACCGACCTGCCGGACACGACCGGCACCCTGATCGACCTCGCCGGGCTGTCGGGCGGGTTCGTGCTCGATGAGGACGCCCGCACCGTCGAGGTGGCAGCCGGCACACGCTACGGCGAGCTCGCGCTCTGGCTCGACGGGCGCGGGTGGGCGCTGCACAACCTCGGCTCCCTCCCGCACATCTCCGTGGGTGGGGCGACCGCGACGGGCACGCACGGGTCGGGTGATCGCAACGGCGTCCTCACGAGCGCGGTGCGCGGCATCCGTTTCGTCGGCGCCGACGGCGACGTGCACGACGTGCGGCGCGGGGAACCCGACTTCGCGGCGCTCGCGGTCGGGCTCGGCGCGTTCGGCGTCGTCGTGGCGCTCACGCTCGCGGTGCAGCCGTCCTACCGCGCGCGGCAGGACGTCTACCAGAACGTGTCGTGGGATGCCGCGCTCGAGCGCTTCGACGAGGTGACCGGCGCCGGCTACAGCGTGTCGGTGTTCACACGCTGGGAGCCGGAGCTTCTCGGCGATGTGTGGGTGAAGACGCGCCTCGAGGCAGACGACGACGCGGTCGCGGACGTGCTGCTGGACGGGACGCGCGTGATCGAGGCGAACCCGCTCCAGGGGCTCCCCGATCTCACGGTGCTCGGTGGTGTCCCGGGCCCGTGGATGGAGCGGCTCCCGCACTTCCGGCTGGATGGGAAGCCGTCCTTCGGCGACGAGATCCAGAGCGAGTACTTCGTGCCACGGTCCTCTGCGTCGGCGGCGCTGCAGGCGATGCGCGAGCTCGCGCCGCTCGTGCAGCCGGTCCTGTTCGTGTCGGAGCTGCGGACGGCGGCATCCGATGATCTCTGGCTGAGCGGCGCGTACGAGCGCGACTTCCTCGCGATCCACTTCACGTGGCACAACGACGACGCCGGCGTCCGCGCCGTGCTGCCGGCGGTCGAGCAGGCGCTCGCGCCGTTCGATGCGCGCCCGCACTGGGGCAAGCTGCACCTGTTCGACGCCGCCGACATGGCGCGCGTGCATCCGCGCCTGGCCGACGCACGCGCGGTCTTCGAGGCCCGCGACCCCGGTCGCCGCTTCGCGAACGCGCACCTCGAGCGCATCGGGGTGCGCTGAGCCGCTCCTTGTGCGCGTCGAGTGCACGAACCCGCGCCGAGCGCACGGGTTCTTCGCGCACGGACGTCGTGCTCTGGTGGCGAAGCCGTGCGCTCGGCGAAGCGAGCGCGAGGCTCAGCCCGCGCGACGCAGGGGTGGGGGAGGAAGGCGCAGCGGGGTGGTCTCGGCGACCTGATCCGAGAACTCCTCCGGTGCCGGCGCGATCACCGCGATCGGCAGGGTCTCATCGATCGTGAGCCGGAACCGCCGGTTCTCGCTGCGGCGTACGCGCCCCGACGCCAGGAGCCAGGTCGCGCCGATCGCGAACGCCACCAAGGCGGCCGCAGCGCCCAGGAGGATCGCCATGCGCGGGCCGTACTCCGCCGCGACCCATCCGACGATCGGCGCGCCGATCGGGGTGCCGCCCATCAGGATCGCCATGTACAGCGCGAGGACTCGACCGCGCAGCGCCGGATCGGTCGTGGTCTGCACGTAGCCGTTCGCGGTCGTGAGCATCGTGACCACCGCGAATCCGGTGAACATGAGGGTGGCGGCATACGCCCAGTACCCGGGCATGAGCGCCGACACTCCGGCTGCCGCCGCGAACAGGATCGTCCCGCCGACCACGACGCGCAGGCGCGCCCGGTCGCGGCGCGCGGCCAGCAGGGCGCCCGCGAGGGACCCGATCGCAAGGATCGAGCTCAACAGCCCGAACCCGTCGGCGTCGCGGCCGAACTCCAGTGCCATCGTCGAGGCGAAGATCGGGAAGTTCATTCCGAACGCGCCGACCAGGAACACCATCGCGAAGATGACGATCAGGTCGGGGCGCTTGCCGACATAACGGAAGCCGTCCGCCAGGCGCGAGGCGCCCGCCGTGTTCACCCGCGGCATGAGCTCGTGGGGACGGATCAGCATGAGGGCGATGATCATGCCGAAGAACGTCACGGCGTTGACCAGGAACACCCAGCCCGTCCCGACGGCCACGATGAGCACGCCCGCGACGGCGGGGCCGATCATGCGGGCGCCGTTGAAGGATGCCGCGTTCAGAGCGACCGCGTTCGATGCGTTCTCGCGCGTGACCACGTCGGAGACGAACGCCTGCCGCGCCGGGTTGTCGAACGCCGTCACGACGCCGAGCGCGAGGGCGAAACCGTACATGATCGGGAGCGTCATCGACCCGGTGAGGATCATGACGCCGAGCGCGATCGCGAGGAGCAGCAGCACACCCTGCGTCACCATGAGGAGCTTGCGCCGTTCGAACCGGTCCGCCACCCATCCCGTCACACCGACCAGCAGCAGCGGCGGGGCGAACTGGAGGGCCATCGTGATGCCCATCGCGGCCGCGTCGTTGTCGGTGAGCTCGGTGAGCACGACCCAGTTCTGCGCGGTGGCCTGCATCCACGCGCCGATGTTGGACACGAGCGCGCCGATGAACCACACGCGGTAGTTGAAGACCGAGAAGGACCGGAACATGGCGCTCATCGGTTCACCATCCGCCCCATGATCTCGGCGGCCTTCGCGAGGGTCTCGCGCTCGCCGGGTTCGAGCTCGGCCAGCGCCTCCTCGACCCACGCGTCGCGGCGTCGGGCGGTCTCATCGACCACGGCGCGGCCCGATGCGGTCAGGTCGATCACGACCTTGCGGCCGTCGCTCTCATCCGCGCCGCGGGTGATGTAGCCGGCATCCTGCAGGCAGTTCACGGTGCGGGTCATCGCCGGCGCCGACACACGCTCGCGGTCGGCGAGCTGGGTGAGCGTATGCGGGCCGTGCAGGAACAGCACGGCGAGCACACCGAACTGGCCGTCGCTCATCGAGTCGACCGCGCGCTGCGTGCGCATGCGGCGGGCGAGGCGGAACGTGGCGATACGCAGATCCGACGCCTCCTGGGAAAGGTCGTGGGGGGATGCTGCGCTGTCGGTCATTGATCCTTAGCTTAGTTCATTATCCTTGCTAAGTAAATTCGCCTCGGCCTCCGTCGACGCCTCGGCGTCCTGCTGCTCCCGTGTCTTGTGCGCCCCGCCGAGGGAGAAGGTCGCGATGAGCCCGATCACGAGGAACCCGGTCGCGGCGAAAGCGGACAGGCGGGTGCCGTCCGAGAACGCCGTCTTGGCGGCATCCGCGATGTCAGCCGTCTGCGGGTTGGCCTCGAGGCCTGCGATCGCGCCGCCCGCGGAGTCGACGACGGCGCTCACGACCTGGTCGATCTGGTCGGCGGGCAGGTTCTGCTCCTGCAGAGACGACGTGAGGATGCCGGCGGTGCTGGTGAACAGGATCGTGCCGAGGATCGCGACGCCGAGCGCGGAGCCGACCTGACGGGCGGTGGACTGCGTGCCCGAGCCCTGGCCGGACATCTCGACCGGGACGTCCTGCAGGATGACGCCGGTCAGCTGCGCGGTGGCCAGGCCCACGCCGAATCCATAGACGAACAGCGCCGGGATCAGCCATCCCCACACCGCGTCCGGACCGATGATGAGGCCGACGGAGGCGACGCCGATGATCTCGGCGACGAGGCCGACGCGCACGATCGTGACCGGGGAGATCTTGCCCGACGTCGCTCCCGCGAACCCGCTGGCCATGAACGACCCGATCGCGAGGGAGAGGAGGAGGAAACCGGTCTGCAGGGCGTCGAATCCGAGGACGAACTGCAGCCACAGCGGCAGGGTGAGGATGATGCCGAACTCGCCGAGCGAGATGAGCATCGCGGCGATGTTGCCGTTGCGGAAAGACGAGATGCGGAAGAGCGAGAACTCCAGCAGGACGGACTTGCCGGTGCGCTTGCGGTGCAGTTCCCACGTGATGAACCCGACGAGCGCGAGGAGGGAGATCGCGAACGCGATCGGCACGGGCGACAGGTCGAACGGCCAGGTGAATCCGCCGATCTCCATGGGCGTGTCGGTGAGCCACCAGCCGTATGTGCGGCCTTCGATCAGGCCGAACACGAGCGGGCCGAAGACGAGGACCGACAGGACGGCGCCGAGGTAGTCGATCTTCCCGTAGGTCGGCTCGCGGGACTCGGCGACCGTGAGCAGCACGCCGATGAAGATGATGATGCCGAGGGGCACGTTGATGCCGAACGCCCACCGCCACGAGAACGCGGTCGTGAGCCATCCGCCCAGGAGCGGGCCGACGGCGACCATGCCACCGATCGTCGAGCCCCACACCGCGAAGGCGATGCCGCGCTCGCGGCCCCGGAAGGTCGCGTTGATGAGCGACAGGGTGGTGGGGAGCACCATCGCACCGCCGACTCCCTGGATGAGTCGGGCGAGGATCAGCAGGTCGCCCGAGGGGGCGAGACCTGCCATGACCGAGGCGATCGTGAAGAGGATGATGCCGAGGAGCATCATCCGGCGTCTGCCGAACTTGTCGGCCAGGCTTCCGAAGAGCAGGAGCAGCGCGGCGAAGACCAGGGTGTAGGCCTCCTGCACCCACTGGACCTGGGTGGAGGAGATGCCGAGGTCGTCCACGATCGCGGGGATCGCGACGTTGACGATCGTCGAGTCGACGATGATGAGGGCGACGCCCAGGCTGATGAAGACGAGCCCGAACCAGCGGACGCGGGACGACGATGCGGTCATTTAGCTAGTCTATCTAGCAATCTCCGGATGTCGAGAGGTGCGGCAGTCGACGAGGGCGGATGCCGGCGGGCGCTGTCTAGACTCGCACCATGCCCGAGTTCATCGATGCGCACGGCATCGCGATCGTCTACGACGTCCATCCCGCGCAGGGCACACCTCGGGGCGTGGTGCAGCTCGCTCACGGGGTCGGCGAGCACGCGGGCCGCTACAGCGACCTGATCGCCGCGCTCACCGCCGCCGGATTCGCGGTGTACGCGGACGACCACCGCGGCCACGGTCGCACGGGTCTCAAGCAGCACAGCGAGGATCCATCACGGTTGGGCCGCCTCGGCAAGGGCGGACTGCCCGCGACCGTGGACGCGGTGTGGCAGTTCACCGAGCTGATCCGCGCCGAGAACCCCGACCTGCCGCTCATCCTCCTCGGACACTCGTGGGGGTCGTTCCTCGCGCAGATGCTCGTGAACGACCACGCCGAGGCGTACGACGCGCTCGTCCTGAGCGGCTCGGCGCTGCGCTGGCCCGGCTCGCTGAACTCGGGCGACCTGAACGCGCCGTGGAAGCACAAGGACGCCACCGGCACGGAGTGGCTCTCCACCGACGCCGCGGTCGGTCAGGCGTTCCTCGACGATCCGCTGACGACATCCACCCCGCTGCTGAAGCTGTTCGGGCCGATCGACGCGGCGCGCCTCATGGGCAAGCCGAAGCGCAACCTCGGCCGCGACATCCCGACGCTCCTCATGGTGGGGCGCGATGACACCGTGGGGGGTCCCGTCAGCGTGCACAAGCTCGCCGACGCCTACCGCACCCGCTCCGGCTTCACGGATGTCACGACGTTCGTCTACCCGGACATGCGGCACGAGATCTTCAACGAGGTCGATCGGGCGCGCGTGTTCGCCGACCTCCTCGCATGGCTCGACGCGCGCTTCCCCGCCCGGGACTGACGGCCCTTACTTGGTCGAGAAGGCGGCGTCGAACGCGGCGGCGGGCGGCGTGATCTCGTTGAGTCGGCGGACGAAGGCGAGGGCTTCGGGGGCGCCGATGAGGCGGTCCATTCCGGCGTCTTCCCACTCGACGCTCGTGGGGCCGGTGTAGCCGATCGCGTTGAGCGCGCGGAAGAGGGGCTCCCAGCGCACCGCGCCATGACCGGTCGAGACGAAGGTCCACCCGCGGCGCGGGTCGGCCCATGGCCGGTGCGAGCCCAGCACACCGTTGCGGCCGTCGAGGTTCGTGATCGACTCCTTCACGTGCACGTGGAAGATGTGCTCGGCGAAATCCAGGACGAACGCGACGTAGTCCAGCTGCTGCCAGACGAAGTGCGACGGGT